>DNFT01000066.1 GCA_003486385.1 Eubacterium sp.
TGCATACACGGATGTATGCTTTGCTTCGGTGGCGAATGTATACAATAACCCATATCAGAGTTCTTAGAACATCTTGCTTCGGACAATGGAGCTGGTATGCATAAATATAATACGTTATACACTCACGCATTAGATTGGCATGTTCTGCCACCTGAATCTCTATAGGCGATTGTGCTGCTCATATTTTTTTGAGTACTGCCCTGACAGCTCCCTCAAATATAAGACTTATTATTATGACCGTTATTGTCCACGCAAAAAGCTCAGGGGTCTGCAGGTATATTTTTGCCTGGTTGAGATGGTTGCCTATAGAGCTGCGGCTTATTCCTATTACTTCCGCCGCGATTCCGGATTTCCATGCCAGTCCGATACCTGTTGAGAGGGCGGAGGAAAGATATGGCAGGAGACTTGGAATATAGACAAGCTTTATTTTTTTAAGAGGAGGCGTCTGTGCTATGTACAGAACCTCAAGCAGGGAGGAGTCTATGCTTAAAAGCCCTTCAAGAATGTTTTCATATACAATTGGGACAACCATAAGAAATGAGATAAGCATTGAGAGCCTGTCAGATGAGACCCATAGCAGTGCCAATATTATGAATGAGGCAACAGGAACAGTGCGCATTATTCTTAAAGGAAGCGATATGAAGTCTCTTGCGATTCGCAGCCGGTATGAGACAGCAGAGAGAATAAGTCCGCTTAAAAGAGCAAGGAAAAAACCGGCGAGTATGTTTCTCATTGAGTTTAAAACAGACAGCCAGAAAATTCTGCTTGCGGACAGCTGACAAAGGGATGACAGGACTAAAAGAGGACCGGGAAGAAAAAGTTCCCGGTCAATTATTTTTGCTGCAATTGTCCAGATGGCAATCCACAGTAATATGGAGACAAAGCGCGATAAAAGCTGTACTCTTTTTGATAATTTTTTTTCAAATATATGAGGTGTGACCTTATTCATGCAGACTGCCACTCCTAAATGATATATTTTATGTAACAGCCATGAGACACCTGTAAAGCTCCATAATCTGTATGGTAGCGTAAATTACAACAAGTGCCGGCTTTTACTGTGAAATGTAGTAGAAATCATCGGCAGGAAGCTTGCCGCCGACCGAGGCAGGATTCTGTCCGTACAGTACGGTGAGGTAGCTCTCAATCTTAGCCTTCATTTCAATGCCGCTTATGAAGGTTACATTGCAGTACGGAATGGCTTTCTTTGCGACCGCAGCTTTAAATATGCCGAACTTTTCGATAAGTGAAGCTGCGTCAGCTATATTGTCATTGGTGTAGGCGGCTGATGCCGGATATTCATTTAAAAATGCATTGAATGCGTCCGTGTGTGCGTCAACCCATTCTTTTCTTGCGACAACTACGCCGGTCACAACAGTGCCGGTGCTGTCAAGCTTCTCCCATTCCCCGGTTATATCAAGTGCTATATGAAGCTGTTCGTTATTGTTCATGGCAATGGTCACATAAGGCTGTGGAAGCATGGCTATGGCTTCAGGATTTTCAGACAGGGCGGCGACAACCTCTGCGGCTTCGCTCTTAAACTCTATGTCCACATCGCTGTCCGGGTCTATTCCGTTGCCGGAGAGAATATAGCGCAGAGTATATTCAGGGGTTGTCCCCTGACCTGTTGTGTATATGGTCTTTCCTGCTAAATCGCTTACAGCCTGGATGGAATTACCTGCTTCAACTATATATAATACACCAAGAGTATTTATTCCTGCTGCAATAATTCCACCTTCAGTCTTGTTGTAGAGCACGCTTGCAAGATTACATGGAACGCATGCGATGTCCAGCTCACCCTTTACAAGCCCGGTTGATATTTCTGTCGCCTCACCGAAAACCTGAAAATTGTAATTGTTGGCGGCAACCCCGTACTCGTTGTCTTTCATTACCTTTACAAGACCGATGGCGGTAGGACCTGTCATGACTGCGATGTTGATGTCTGCTGTGACAGGCTGCGTTTCCCCTGCTATGGATTCGGTTACATCCGTCTGTGTCTCCTGTGCCGTGGATTCGGTTACGGCGGCGGATGAAGAGGATTCATCCTGGCGGGCTTTTGAAGAACAGCCCGCCAGCGTGCAGGTGAACACGGTGAGGGTCAATGTGCTTACAATTGTTCTGATTATATGTCTCTTCATGTTGTTTAAGCTCCCCGATGTATATGCTTTTTGATGGCATCAAAGCTCTCGGGACTTATGACATGTTCAATCTTGCATGCATCCTCAGCTGCTGTTTCAGGGCTGACTCCAAGCCTTATAAGGCATGAGGACAGAAGCTCATGTCTTTCATATATCATCTCCGCTATGGCACGACCTTCATCGGTCAGATAGATAAAGCCGGCATCGGTAACTGTAATCTGGTTTTTAAGCCGGAGATTCTTCATCGCGATACTGACGCTTGATTTTTTAAAGCCAAGCTCGTTGGATATATCGACAGCGCGGACAACAGGAAGCTTTTTACTGAGAATCAATATGGTTTCAAGATAATTTTCAGCAGATTCGTTTGTATTAGTCATGTTAAACCTCTTTTCCGGTAAATTAAATGTTATGGCGAAATGACCATAACAATATATACAATAAATATAGCACAGAATGATTTATTTTGCCATATAATTTTGTCTTATGTGTAATTAATGGCTTTGTATTAATTTTTGTTATAATTATTTATTGACGGACTGTGGGTATGAGTGTTAAAATTCGCGCATGGATGGGTGTATTATAAAAGCAGGTTATGCGAAATGAAAGTATGAAAACGGTTGTTCTGGGAGGAAGGCAGGATGAAAATGAAGTTTTACCAGTCAATAAAATTCAGACTGATGATGATGACATTGTGTGTGTGCGTTTTTATGGGAGGCTTGATCAATTTCTATTCCATACACCAGTCAAGGCTAAGCTACAAGCGGCTTGCATGGAATTATATGGAGGATATTGCTCTGGCATATGGACGTCAGGTCGAGAATCTGCTTGGTCAGGGCGGAAGCCTTGACAGCGGTGCCCTTGAGCATATTCTTATGAATGCCAATCTGGAGGGAGTTGAGTCCTCGTACACCTACATAGTTGATTCGGAGGGCAATATGCTCTATCATCCTAATAAGGATAAGATAGGGAAAAGTGTCGAGAATGTTGTTGTGAAGGGCTATATTCAGGATTTGAAGTCCGGAATTAAGCATGATACAGGTGTTGTGGAATATGATTATAATGGGAGCATAAAATATGCCGCATGTTATACCGAAGGAAACGGACGTTTCATTCTGGTAGTTTCTGCTGATGATAATGACGTCCTCAAAGATTCCGCCAGTCTGATAGTTAAGGTTACTGCTATTTCTCTGCTTATAGGCATGGCTGCGATTGTTGTAGTATTTATTTTTATAAGAAAGATTGTGGCGCCTCTTTCGTATGCCGCTAATGCGGTTGAGGAGCTTGCGGCACTTGACTTCCGTGTAAAGAATGAGCAGCAGGAGCGCCGGTTTGCAGGACTTAAGGATGAGGTCGGCAATATTATGAGAGCTGTTTTGAAGCTCAGGGGTGAACTTACAGCTGTTGTGACGGAGCTTAAGAATCAGAGCGGTAATCTGTTTGAGCAGTCGGATTCCTTGAGCAAATCTGCTTCCGATACAATGAACAATATGAAGGATACGGACAGAGCTGTTGACGAGATGGCGAATGGCGCGACAATGCTTGCACAGGAGACACAGAGTGCGTCAGAGAATGTAATCGAAATCGGCAATATGATAGATAAGGTAAATGACAATACAGAGGAGCTTGCAAAGGATGCCGATAATATGAAAGAGCTGGGCGAGAATGCTGAGAATATATTAAGACAGCTTATTGCCGGACAGAGGGAAATGGTGACACATATTGGTGTTGTCAATGATAAGACTCACGAAGCTAATAAGGCGGCAGGAAAGATTTCAGAGGTTGTAAATCTCATAACGGAGATTGCGAGCCAGACAAACCTTCTCTCCCTTAATGCATCAATAGAGGCAGCAAGAGCCGGGGAGGCGGGAAGAGGATTTGCGGTTGTTGCCGAGAATATCAAGCAGCTTGCCGAGCAGACAACATCATCTGCTGCGGATATTCAGGATATTATACATGATCTTGAACAGAAATCAGGCGAGACGGTAGAAAAGACTGAGGCAGTTAATAATATTGTCAACAAGCAGTCCGAGGATATGAAGCAGACAGCGGACATCCTTAATCAGGTAATCACGGGAATTACGGGACTTATAGATAAAATAGACAGTATTGCGGTAAGCGTTGCGAACATGGATAAGTCAAAAGAGAATGTAGTGGATGTTATCGGCAATCTGTCCTCCGTATCACAGGAGAATGCCGCCTCAACAGAGGAGACAAGTGCTTCTACAACAATGGCCATGGAGACTGTCAAGAAGATTGCGGACGAAGCGGTGAACCTTAAGGACATAGCGCAGGAGCTTGAGGATAGAATGAAGCAGTTCATCATACAGTAGTTTAATACAAGGTACGATTTGATGAGAGCCGGGGATGTTCCCCGGCTCCTTTGTTTTTTTGTGATAAAATAAAATGCAAAGCATGCTTGACATTTTTTGCAAAGTACACTATACTAAAAATGCAAAGTTAACTATGCAATAAAAACAGGGTGATTATCATGAAAAACAGAATAAAAGAACTGCGCAAGGAAAAGAAGCTCTCTCAGAGTGAGCTCGCAGACATTGTTGGCACTACACGCCAGACAATCACCTCTATTGAGGTGGAGAAGTATACTGCCTCACTTGTGCTGGCATATAAGATTGCACACTACTTCGGTCTGACTATCGAGGAGGTTTTTGACTTCGGCGATATAGATGACGAGGAATAATGGGAGAGGAGGGGTTGTGTTGGATAAGAAGATAGAGAGAATAAAAAAAGAGATAAAGCATCAGAACAGGCTGTATATTGCAACGGCATTGGTAGGGCTTGCAGCGATAGCGGTGGATTTATCAGGTTTTCCTGCCTCAGCATATACTAATCCGGATGCGGCTTCATTCGTGCAGGGATTTCTGATTGGACTGTTTGCTGCTGTGGAGGTATTTTCTGTTATAAAGCTTTTAAAGAACTGCAAGGCGCTTGGAAATGAGACTACACTCAGGCGGCTGTACAATAAGTGCCACGATGAGCGTGAATTACATATTGAATCGCTTGCGGCGCGCAAGGGGCTTGAGATAGCCACACTGGTTTCTGTGCTTGCTGGTCTTGTCGTGTGCTATTTCAGCTTTGAGGCATTCCTTGGAATGCTTGCGGTTGTGATAATTGCAGGGGCAGCAAGAGAGTGCAGCAAAGCATATTATAACAGAACATATACCGGAGAATAACGGCCGCAGACATTATGATTATGCTGAAATGATACAATTGTCAATGTTAAAACAGGAGGGAAAAGGGAATGATAGAGATTAAGAATCTTACCAAGATTTACAAGCTTTCATCCGGACAGATGAAGAAGCTGAAGACGAAGAGCAGCACGAAGGTGGCAGTCGATAATATTTCATTTAAGGCTGAGCAGGGAGAGATATTAGGGCTTCTCGGACCTAACGGCGCAGGAAAGACAACTACACTCAGGTGCATAGCAACACTTTTAAAGCCTACAGACGGGACTGTAATTGTAGATGGACACGACACAGTCAAGGAACCGGAGGCGGTCAGGGCAAGCATTGGCTTTTTGACAAATGAGATTAAGCTTGATCCACAGTTTTCAGCCAGATATCTTTTTGATTTCTTCGGAAGACTGCATCAGGTTCCTGAGGATAAGCTTAAGGAACGCAGGGAGGAATTGTTCTCATATTTTGGAATAGATGGATTCGAGGATAAGAAGATAGAGGAGCTTTCAACAGGCATGAAGCAGAAGGCGGCTATAGCGGTCAGCCTTGTACATGATCCGGATATCGTTATATTCGACGAGCCTACATCAGGTCTTGATATCATAACGGCGCGCTCCGTTACAGATTATCTTTTGGAGCTTAAGAAGAAGGGAAAGCTTGTCATTGTGTCGACACATATCATGTCTGAGGCTGAGAAGCTTTGCGACAGACTGGTTGTGATAATAGATGGCAGAAAGGTTTCGGAAGGAACACTTGATAATATCTATTCTGATACAGGCAAGGATAATCTTGAAGATGCATTCTTTGAACTTTATAGACTTAATCACAAGGAGGACAGATAAATGTACGGTATCAAGGCTATTGTATCTAAGGAACTGAGAAGAGTTTTTAAGGATAAGAAGATGATTATGTCACTTTTTGTTCTGCCGGTCATACTTGTAGTAGGGTTATTTTCACTTATAGGGCTGTTGGTAAAGGGTCAGATGGACGATGTCGAGTCACATGCTCCGGTTGTCTATATTATGAATGAGCCGGCAAGCTTTGAGACATTCGCAGGGGCGGCAGGTATCGAGGGCTATACTGTGATAAGCGATACGGAAGGCTTCGAGAATGCAAAGGCGGGGCTCTATGATAAGTCGGTTGACCTTGTTATGATGTTCTCGGATGATTTTGAGGAGCAGGTAATGGCCGGAATGGATGAGCTGGACAACATAAAGACTCCTGAGGTTGAGCTGTACTATAACCCATCCGAGGATTATTCATCAGAAGCGAGAAGTATCTATGCGGCATATCTTGATGCATACAAGCAGATGCTTCTCGGAAACAGATTCGGGAACTATGCGGCTGTTGAAATGTTCAATGTTAACGATAATACAGTTCAGGATGAAGATAAGGCTGCGGGAAAGATGCTTGGAACAATGCTTCCTTATTTTATCACAATGCTTATTTTTGCGGGAGCTATGGGGCTTGGCGTTGATATGATAGCCGGAGAGAAGGAGAGGGGAACACTTGCTACCATGCTTCTTTCGCCGGTAAAGCGTGAACAGATTGTACTTGGAAAGGTATTCTCCTTGTCAATTCTTGCGGTTATGTCGGCAGCGGTATATATTATTTCCATGGTAATTGCCCTGCCTATGATGATTAAGAATGTCGGTGGAGCAGATGCATTAGACGGCATGTCAGTTAACTTTACAGGAGGTCAGATAGCCCAGATGATAATACTAATGATTGGAGTTGTGCTGTTATATGTATCAATCATCTGTATGGTAGCTGTGTTTGCCAAGAATGTGAAGGAAGCTTCATCGTATATATCTCCGGTATATATTCTTGTCCTTGTGGCAGGAATGATTACAATGTACACATCGGCAGACGGAGTATTTTATAAGTATCTTATCCCTGTATATGGCAGTTCAATGGCATTTAAGGACATTCTCACAAGAGAGATAACGATGACTAATTTCCTTGGAACAACGATAAGCACATACTTATATGCGGTTATCATTGTTGCTGTGATGACAAAGGCATTTAACAGTGAGAAGGTTATGTTTAATGCTTAGCCGTTAATTCATGGTCAAAAGTCTAATCGCGCAGGCACGAACGGCTTTTTGGACTTTTGAACCTGATATCATAATAGGAAATAAGGCATATAGACAAATTCATTAAATTAAAGTAATATATCAGATGGCGGTACGGCATTTTGCCGCACTGCCATTTTATGTTGGGTATAAAATTATTTTTGAAGGTTTGAAAGGGATATAATCAGATGTCGGAAAAGAAAAAGGTTGAGGGCAGCAGATTTTTGCGTGAATCCAAGCCGGCACTTAAGCATCTGCTTGGAATATTGCTCAGGAAATATGGATATGCATCGATACTTGCGGTTGATTCGGAGGCTAAGATATACTCAGTTGCGGCATCGGGCATCAATATCGGCGATTTTGGAATGCTGTGCAACAGAGGCTTCGTTATCAAGGTGTATAATGAAGGTGAGTATGCGGAGTATTCATTTAATAAGCTTGAGAGAGATGTGACAGAGCAGGCACAGCAGATTATTGAACAGATAGAGGCTCTTAAAAAGGCGGTTCCGGATAAGCTTGAAAGGATTAAGCTTGGCATGCTTGAGGATAAGCCGCTTAAGTTTTCAAAGAGCACAGAGTATGAGATAAATCCTTTTGAGACAGGGGCGCAGAATATCATAGACAAGCTCACGGCTTTGCGAAAGAAGGGTCTTGAAGCGGATGAGAGAATGCTTGACTGTACGGCGAGGATGAGCTGTCAGAAGTACTCGAAGCTCTTCCTTTCGGAAAATAAGGATATGGAGCAGAATGTACTGTGGACGGACTGTGCGATGTCATTCTTAGCGAGAAGGGGCAATGAGGTAAAGAGCTATTTTAGCAGTGCATCGAATCTGGGAGGCTCTGAGATTTTAGAAAGCCTTGAGGCGGACATACCACATTCGGTGGAAATGACGGTTGCACTTCTTGACAGCGAGCCTATGGTTCCGGGAGAGTATGATTGTATATGTACACCTGAGGTTACAGGAATGATAGTGCATGAAGCCTTCGGCCATGGAGTCGAGATGGACATGTTTGCAAAGGACAGGGCGCTTGCGAAGAACTATGTCGGCGGGTATGTTGCCTCACCTCTTGTCAATATGCACGATGGTGCGGCAGTCGGTGACGAGGTCGCAAGCTATTTCTTTGACGATGACGGAGTGGAGGCTAAGGACACACTTGTCATAGAGAACGGTGTGTTAAAACAGGGAATATCAGACACGATGGCGGCTATGAGGCTTAAGACGGAGCCTACCGGAAATTCAAGAAGAGAGAGTTACAGAAGAAAAGCATATACAAGAATGACCAACACCTACTTTGAGGCGGGCAATGATAAGCTTGAGGACATGATTGCCTCCATACCTTACGGCTTTCTCCTTGAGAATGCGACGAGCGGAATGGAGGACCCTAAGAACTGGGGAATACAGTGCCTTGTAAACATGGCGCGTGAGATTAAGGACGGAAGGCTTACAGGCAGGGTGTTCTCACCTGTGGTTCTGACAGGATATGTACCGGACTTATTAAAGTCGATTTCCATGGTTTCGGACGATTTCGAGCTGAGGGGCAGCGGCTTCTGCGGCAAGGGCTACAAGGAGTTTGTCAAGGTTTCGGACGGAGGTCCGTATATTAAAGCGAAAATCAGACTTGGATAATGCGGCATAACCTAGTTATGTAAGGAATGGAGATTAAGTTTTGAAAGTAAAATTTTTAAATTACTTATTAGAGGCAGTACTGCAGGCAATGCTTGCAGTATGCACGGAGATAAAGTTTGAAAGAAAAACTTTCAAACTACTTATTGGTGGCAGTACTGCAGGCAATGCTTGCAGTATGCTGGGAGATAAAAAATGAGAGATATAATTATCAGTTCACTTAGGAGTCTTGGTATTGACAGCTATCTGATTACAGAGTGCGAGAAAAACTGCAAGGAAATGTTCTTTATAAAGAAAACACTTGATATGACCAGAACAGAGGCTCTTGATGAGTGGAATGTGACTGTATACCATGATGACGAAGATAAGAAAATGCGTGGCTGTGCAGCCTGCATGATTCATCAGGGCATGGAAGAGGATGAGATAAGAAGGACTTTAAAGGATGCCTATTATGCGGCAGGGTATGCAATGAACCCTTATTACACCCTTGTTTCAGGGAGTGGTGAGCCTATTGTAAAGGCGGCAGGAAGCCTTGCACAGGTGTCACTTGAGAATGCTGCACACAGCATGGCAGAAGCATTGTTCGCCGCTGACACAGGGGATAAGAGCTTCATCAATTCGGCGGAGCTTTTTGTTGAGAAAAAGACAGTCAGAATAATTAACAGTGAGGGTGTTGACTGTGGATATGAGAACTATTCCGTCAAGGGTGAGTTCGTTGTGCAGTGTCTTGAGCCTGTGGATGTTGAGCTTTATCAGGATTTTTCCTACGATGAGCTTGACACGGACAGTCTTAAAAAGCTTGTGGCAGATAAGCTTAACACAGTTGTGGACAGGGCACGCGCAGACAGAGCGCCTGAGGCAGGAAGATACAATGTCCTCTTATCTGAGGACAGCGTGAGGGAGGTGTTATCCTTCTATTCGACGAGAGCGAATGTGGCGAATATATATTCTAAGTACTCAACCTATGAAGTGGGTATGCAGGTTCAGGGAGAGAACGCAGCCGGAGAAAGGCTTAATATTACTCTCCGTTCATCGGTGCCTTATAGCAATGATGGAATTAAGATGCATGACTGTGAGCTTATAAAGGATGGAGTATTAATGAATGTCCATGGTGGATTGAGAATGTCACAGTATCTGAAGGTACAGCCTACAGGCGAGTATAATAAGCTGTTGGTTGACAACGGTTCAGAGAGCATTGCTGATATGAAAAAGGGACGTGTGCTTCATGTAGTAAGCTTTTCCGATTTCAATATGAATGCGATGACCGGACATTTCGCAGGGGAGATAAGGCTTGCTTATCTTTATGACAATGGCAGTGTAAGCCTTGTGACAGGTGGCTCTGTCAATGGAAGCATTATAGATGCGCAGCATGACCTTGTGTTCTCTGAGGAACGCTATGACAGCAGCGCATATTCGGGACCTTACGCAGTACTGCTTAAAGATGTTCCAGTTTCGGGAACAGTGTAAAAAATATCGGATGTATTATTTTTTCAAATATATATCAAAAATAATTAAGGTAGGAGAAAAGAAAGATGAAAAAGACAGTAAGAACAAACAAGGGCGGCTGGTTTTCAGTTGCGGTAGTGCTGATTCTGTTCGGGGGAATGTTCCTCTTCGCGAACAAGGAGAATATTAAATCGGCTTTCACAGGTGCATACGATATCTATGATGAAGATGTCAATGCAAGTGATATCAAGATAGGCGATGGTATCAGAACGGATATATATGCAGCACTTGACAATTTTGGAACTCTTGAGACAACCACAAAGAATTCAAAGACAGGACATGTAACAGGAAAAACATATCATTATTACTATATCATCCCTGTTTTTGAGGGCGAGGAGACACGCTATATGGCTGTCAAGGTAAGCTCAGGCGACAGGAAGGCATTCGATAAGATAGTTGACGACACATGGGACTATCTGGCAGGTGATGCCGACTACTTTACGGACAATGAATTTGCCGCTGAAGGAAATATACAGAAGTTAGATGGGCAGGCGTATGAGTACTTTGTTGAGTGGTTCGAGGAGGCAGAGTGGTTCGATACAACGGACAGGGACGAGATTGAGGAGTATTTAGTTCCGGTCTGCCTTGAGCTTAAGGACCTCAGGTCAACAAGCATTATGGTATATGTCTCAATGGGGATTATAGCACTTGGTATCCTTATTATCGTTATACATTTCGTGAGAAAGTCTAACAATAAGAAGAAGGAAGCGGCGGAGCAGGCAGCTTACAACAACGGATTTGCAGCAGCACAGAACGATGCAGCGGCAGGAAACAACGCAGCCACAGCCGGGAACACAGCTGATACGGCAAATCATGCTTCCGCAGGTACATACACAGAGACAGCCTCGTACAGCAACGGAACAGAGTACACAGTCATAGGAGGAACTAAGCTTCCGAAGGCGGATATTGACAGAATAAACGGATATGTAGCCGCAGGAGATTCGGTTACGGCAATAAGGGAACTCAGGGATATGACAGGTCTTGGCATTGCCGAGGCTAAGGATATCATTGACAACTGGGGCAGCTATTACAGATAGTATTAATTGGCAATTATAAAAAAAGCTTTAAAATTCTTAAACTATATGATATAATCTATGGAGCTATTTTATAAGGAGGTGTTTTTTGATGAAGCACGTTAAGACAATCAACACAAGAAATCTTAAGGAGTCCATGAAGAAGGGCGGCTGCGGCGAGTGCCAGACATCCTGCCAGTCTGCATGTAAGACATCCTGCACAGTTGGAAACCAGAGCTGTGAGAATAAGTAATCAGGCATACATGTACATAGCGTAACTGATTGCGCTGACAATGTATTGCTGATTGTAATAAACCGGACGGCTGTCTGAGGACGGCTATCCGGTCTATTGCGGTTATGGTGGATTTTAGTTTATTGTTTATTTCAGGAAGGAATTATGATGGTACATCAGTATAAAAATAACGGATACAATATCGTACTTGATGTCAACAGCGGCTCCGTGCATGTGGTTGATGAGATAGTCTATGATATGATACCTATGTACGAGGGTTCAGGTTTAGAAGAGATTACTGCCGAATTGAATGGCAGATATAAGGAAGAGGATATTAAGGAAGCTTACGAGGAGATAACTGAGCTTAAGGAAGCAGGTTCTCTTTTTACTGAGGATATTTATGAGAATTACATAGACAGCTTTAAGAACCGTCAGCCGGTTGTAAAAGCACTATGTTTACATATTGCACACGACTGTAACTTAGCATGTCAGTACTGCTTTGCCGAGGAAGGGGAGTATCACGGAAGAAGAGCTCTTATGAGCTTTGAGGTGGGAAAGAAAGCCCTTGATTTCCTTGTAGCCAATTCCGGCAGCCGAAGAAATCTTGAGGTTGACTTCTTTGGCGGGGAGCCTCTTATGAACTGGGAGGTTGTAAAGCAGCTTGTTGAATACGGACGCTCGATAGAGGAGGCTAATAATAAGAAGTTCAGATTTACACTTACAACCAACGGGGTTCTCTTAAATGACGAGATTCTTGATTTTGTCAATAAGGAGATGGGAAATATAGTTCTCAGCACCGACGGACGTAAGGAGGTTCACGACAGGATGCGACCTTTCCGCAACGGCAAGGGAAGCTATGACCTTATCATGCCTAAGTTCAAAAAGGTTGCCGAGAGCCGTAATCAGACAAATTATTATGTAAGAGGTACCTTCACACATTATAATCTTGATTTCTCAAAGGATGTTTTAAGTCTTGCGGATGAGGGCTTCAAGCAGATTTCAGTTGAGCCGGTTGTCGCTTCACCTGAGGATGCATACGCTCTCAGAACCGAGGATCTCCCACAGATTTTTGAGGAGTACGATAAGCTCGCGGTAGAGATGATCAAGAGGGAGAGGGAGGGAAGAGGCTTCAATTTCTTCCACTTTATGATAGACCTTACGGGAGGACCTTGTGTGTACAAGAGACTTTCGGGCTGCGGTTCGGGTACGGAGTATCTTGCGGTCACACCTTGGGGGGATTTATATCCTTGCCACCAGTTCGTCGGCAATGAGGATTTCCTTCTTGGTAATGTAGATGATGGCATTGTGAAGAAGAATATCTGTGAGGAATTTAAGCAGTGCAACGTATATTCCAAGCCTAAGTGCAAGGACTGCTTTGCAAAGCTTTTCTGCAGCGGTGGCTGTGCCGCTAACTCATACAATTTCCATGGCAATATCAATGATAGCTATGAGGTTGGCTGTGAGATGGAGAGAAAGAGAGTTGAGTGCGCTATTATGATAAAGGCTGCACTTGCTAATAATTAAGCATAAGCGAAAGGAAAATAAGAAAATGGCTAAGAAGATTTTAAAGTCTCTTGCCTGGGTTGCCGTAATTGCATTTCTTGTGTACACGGTAATCTTTGGATGGGGCAGCACAAAGGACGGAAGTATGTCCGGAATTAAGCTTGGTCTTGACCTTGCAGGCGGTGTCAGCATTACTTACGAAGCTGTAGGTGATAATGTTGACAGCCAGGATTTGAAGGACGCGACATACATCCTTCAGAAGAGAGCGGAGGGATATACTCCTGATGCTGAGGTTTATCAGGAGGGTTCTAACCGTATCACAATAGAGATTCCTGGTGTTACAGATGCTAATGAAGTGCTTTCACAGATGGGAAAGCCGGGTGAGCTCTACTTCATAACACAGAAGGGTTCAGATGGAAACGATAACTACACGGGTGCGCTTGCACTGG
This sequence comes from Eubacterium sp., assembly GCA_003486385.1. Lineage (GTDB taxonomy): Bacteria > Bacillota > Clostridia > Lachnospirales > Lachnospiraceae > CAG-882. The sequence continues at coordinate 13,733 of DNFT01000066.1, forward strand.
CAGCAGATGGACAGTCAATTGAGTATAAGTACACACTCAACAAGACTATTGAGGAGTTAGAGGCAGACGGCTGTATTCTCCTTACAGGTGCTGATGTTAAGAATGCTTCAGCAGGTTCACAGCAGACAAGAACAGGCAGCAGAGAGTTCGTTGTAGAGCTTAACCTCTACGATGAAGGGGCAAAGAAATTCGCAGATGCGACACAGACTGCTTATGAGAACGGCTATACTATAGGTATCTACTATGATAACGAGTTCATCAGCGTTCCGAAGGTAAGTGCTCATATCACAGATGGAAATGCGGTTATCAACGGTATGTCCGATTACCAGACAGCGGACAATATAGCTTCCACAATCAGAATCGGTGCTCTCCCGGTTAAGCTTGAGGAGGTTCGCTCACAGGTTGTAGGAGCTAAGCTTGGCCAGGATGCTATCCATACCAGCCTTTTAGCAGGTGCAATAGGTCTTGCAGTCATCATCCTGTTTATGATTATTGTATATCGTATTCCGGGACTTGCAGCAAGTATCGCTCTCTGCATTTACACAATGCTTGTACTCATCATTATAAATGTTGCAGGACTTACATTCACATTACCTGGTATTGCAGGTATCATCCTGTCAATCGGTATGGCTGTCGATGCGAACGTAATCATCTTCGAGCGTATCAAGGAGGAACTTGGAACAGGCAAGACTGTACAGTCTGCAATGAAGATTGGTTTTAACAAGGCATTTTCAGCAATTTTCGATGGAAACATCACAACACTTATCGCAGCCTTCGTTCTTGGCCTCAAGGGTTCAGGTGCGGTTAAGGGCTTTGCATACACACTTGCAATAGGTATTATTGTCTCCATGTTCACGGCACTTGTCATAACAAGATTGCTTCTCAAGTTATTCTATGATTTTGGTGCTAAGAACGAACAGCTTTATGGTGTTATAAAGGATACTAAGACCTTCAACTTTATCGGAAAGAAGAATATTTTCTTCTGCATCTCGGCTGCGCTTATTCTCATCGGTATTGTTACCGTAAGTGTAAATGGTGCACGTGGCAAGGGAATGTTCAACTATGGTCTTGATTTCAAGGGAGGCACCTCCACAACTGTCACCTTCAATCAGGACTATTCACAGTCTGAAATCGAGAGTACAATCATTCCTGATATTGTTTCGGCTATCGGTGATTCAACCGTCCAGCAGCAGAAGGTTCAGGGCGGAAATGATGTAGTATTTAAGACTAACAATCTTACAATAGAGCAGAGAGAGGCGCTTGAGAAATTATTTACCTCCAAGTACGGCGTTGAGCAGAGCTCAATCCTCACAGAGAATATCTCCGGTGCTGTCAGCAATGAGATGAAGACAGATGCGGTTGTTGCTGTTATCATTGCAACTATCTGCATGCTTCTCTATATCTGGTTCAGATTTAAGGATATTCGTTTTGCGGGAAGTGCCGTGCTTGCACTTTTACATGACGTTCTTGTGGTTGTAGGCTTCTACGCCGTGGCAAGAATCACGCTTGGAAATACCTTCATAGCATGTATGCTTACAATCGTAGGTTACTCTATCAATGCTACAATCGTTATCTTTGACCGTATCAGAGAGAACCTTGGACAGATGGGTAAGGCAGATCTGGCAGAGATTGTAAATGCAAGTATATCACAGACTATGAGGCGTTCGGTGTACACAACGCTCACAACCTTTATCATGGTTGTAATTCTCTTCATACTTGGAGTGAGCGCAATCCGTGAGTTCGCCGCACCTCTTATGGTTGGTATTATCTGCGGTGGTTATTCATCAGTATGTATCACAGGTGCACTCTGGTATGTACTCAGAAGAGGAAAGAAGAAAGCAAACAACTAAATGGGACAGGGGTCAGACCCCGGTGTCCCAAAGGCTGGGACACGGGGTCTGACCCCTGTCCCAGCTTTTATTTTGTGGAGAGGAGACGAGTTATATGAATTTGAAGAGCATATTTGAAAACACGGATTTCGTGCATGCTGGCGGAACAAAGGAGGAGTTACAGGTTGCCGAATACCTTAAGGGGCAGTGTGGGCAGCTTGGCGTGAAGGCATGGCTAGAGGATTTCCGCGTTGCCATGGGCGATATTGAGGAGGCACACCTTTATGCGGACGGTACGGAGATTGAGTGTAAGGCATTTGCCTACTGCGGAAGCGGTTCGGTTGAGGGTGAGCTGTATTATATGCCGGGTCTGGACAAGGTATCAATAGCCGGAGCGAAGGACAAGATAGTTCTGTTGGATGTGGGCGGTGTTTCATTTTTCACATACCAGGATCTTGTCAAGGCAGGGGCGAAGGCTATACTGTTCCAGTACGGAAATATTCACTATCCGGACAAGGACATTGAGCAGAGGGATCTGCGTGAGGCTGTTGTGGGAGAGGCAAAGAAGCTTCTGTGCGCCATGATAAATGCGGGCGAGGCTGTAAGTCTTGTAAAAAATGGTGTTAAGAATGTAAGACTTGAGGTGCGACAGAATGAGTATGACGGAAAGTCACACAATGTGGTTGCGGAGCTTCCGGGACAGAGGGATGAGTATATCGTTCTCAGCGCGCACTATGATTCGACCACATTGTCACATGGTGCTTACGATAATATGAGCGGCTGTGCAGGGCTTCTTGGAATTATGGAGGCGCTTAAGGACAAGAAGTTAAATTACGGACTGAGATTTGTATTCTGCGGAAGTGAGGAGAGAGGGCTACTTGGCTCAAAGGCGTATGTGAAGGAGCATGAGGCAGAGCTTGAAAAGTTCGCACTCAATATCAATCTCGACATGATAGGAACCTACATGGGAAAATTCATCGCCTGCGTGACCGCTGAGGAAAAGCTGTCGCATTACATATCCTATATGGCTGCTGAGGTTGGATTCCCTGTTGCCTCAAGGACAGGAGTGTACTCAAGCGATTCCACACCTTTTGCCGATAAGGGAGTTCCTGCTGTATCATTTGCGCGCATTGCGGGTGGCAATGTGGCACCTATACATTGCCGCTATGACCTTATGGATGTGATGTCCATGGAGCAGTTAGAGCGCGACATAGATTTCCTTTCGCTGTTTACGGAGCGCTTTGCCAATGCTGTTGTATGTCCTGTTTCAAGGGAGATTCCGGAGGATATCAAGAAGCAGCTTGATGAATACCTGTTCAGGAAGAGAAAAGAGTGATGGGCTTGGTATGCCTGCCACGCGAAAGCACCCATTGTCTGTCCAATAACTAAAAATACATATCTTTGGGCAGAGAAAAAGTATTGAAAATTAGAAGTAAGGGCTGTTTTCTCTGCCTTAATATATATAAAAAGCAGGTTATGGGCAGAGAAATAACAGTTCATGGCTAAAAAAATCTATCCATGAGGCTGTTTAATTAATGCTGTGGGCAGAGAAGTGACAAGCCAGGATAAAAAAATCTGCCCATAAAGCTGCTACATGAAGCTCATAGGCAGATTTTTATTTTCTTCAATTCTATTATTTATATGTAACCACCACATCCCCCTCCTCAATGACAGTCTTGCCATCCGGGATGAGGTTCTCATTTCCACGTATTATCATCGCGATAAGCTCATTAGGCGGAAGATTAAGCTCTGCGATTGTCTTTCCGCACCACTCATTTCCCTTTTCAATGTGCAGTTCTTCGAGCTTTTCGTTGGCTGCAGGTTCGTAGGACGGAACGCTGAGAATGATATTGTCACCGGCATGTATTACGGTATCGCCTCTGGTGACGATGGTCTGCTTGCCGCGCTTAATCATTATTGCGAGAGAGCCGGTAGGCATGTTTACCTCGCGCACCATCTTATTGACCCAGTTGTGACCTTCCGGTATGAACATTCGCATGAGTGTGATTGCTGACTCTTCCTGATAGTCGTTGAAGGTCTTGCGGACATCGGCACTCTCATCGACCATGTCGAGCTTTTTGGAGGCGGCAGGAAGGAGTGTTCCCTGTATCGCTACCGAGAAAAGTGAAACCATGAACACAATATGGAAGAGGTCGTAGGAGATATTGGCTCCGCTTGATATAACCATTATGGCGAACACGGACGAAGCGGCACCTCTAAGACCTGCCCATGACACCAGAAGGCATTGCTTAATGCTTGATTTAAAAGGAAGCATGATTGCAAATACGGCAATCGGTCTTGCGACAAGCGTCAGGATGACAACAATTGCAAGCGCCGGAAGAATAATCTGCGGCATTCTGTGAGGGAATGACAAAAGACCGAGCAGAAAGAATATAAGTATCTGTGCAAGGCTTGTTACTCCGTCAAAGAACGGAATAAGGATATTTTTATTCTTAATTTTGCTGTTACCTATTATAATACCCATAAAATACACGCTTAGGTATTGATTGCCGCCTGCAATCTCAGATGCGGCGTAGCAGAATAAAACTGCGGCAATCATAAAGATTGTATCAAGACCATCTGTTACAATATTGGTTCTGGTAAGAACGAGTATTGTTACTATTGCAAATACAATTCCGACAATTGAGCCGAAGGTGAGCTGGGAGAAGATGTTCCATGCTATATTGCCGGTTTCTCCTGCTCCCACAAGACCGATACCTATTATGGTAAGCATATACGACATCGGGTCATTACTACCACTTTCCATCTCAAGAAGAGAGGCTGTGCCGTCCTTTAAGTTGAGCTTTTTCTGCCTCAATATGGAGAAGACGCTTGCGGCATCCGTCGAGGAGAGAACCGCACCGATTAAGAAGCTTTCTGCCATCGAAAAACGAAGTACGAAATGACAGAGTATGGCGGTGACACCGGCTGTGATTGCCACACCCACGGTTGAGAGAAGAACTGCCCTTGCAGCGACAGGGCGTGCCAGTTTCCATTTGGTGTTAAAGCCACCGTAAAACATGATGAATATGAGAGCTATCGAGCAGACACGTTCGGCGAGTTCATAATTGTCAAATGGAATCTTCACTATTCCGTCGCTTCCGAAAAGCATACCGATAAACATGAATAATATTAAGGTAGGCATGCCGAACTTGTCGGAAAACTTGTTGGCGAGTATACATAAAAAAATAACCGCAGATACAACTAAAATACCGTAAATCATAGTGTTAATCCTCCGTCTCTGTAAGTATATATGTGTAATGGATTACACTTATGGGTAAAAGTATAACATTTGGGTGCAAAATATTCCAGTTAAAAAACTATTAAGAAATGTGCTGTGATAAAACAGTAAATTGTGCACATAAAAAAGTGCGAAGAAATGTAAAATTTTTATTAAAATGTTCTTGACATCTAATATGCGTTAGCATATACTAACAAAGGATTTAAGTTAGATATTACTAATCAAGCACAGAGTGCGAAGAAGGGATGATATGATGCCGATTACGATGATGAAGGATGGGGAGACAGGAGTTATTAAGAAGGTCGGAGGTAAGGAAGAGACCAGAAAGTTCTTGGAGAATCTGGGTTTTGTTGTCGGTGGTACAGTCACTGTTGTGTCTGATATCGGAGGGAACCTGATTGTCAATGTCAAGGACTCGAGGGTAGCTATAGGCAGGGATATGGCATGCAGGATTATGATATAATGTGCAAACAGGCATGAGCGCAAGAGAGTCAGAGGGAGCTTGCCAACAAGCCGTGCAGATATGTTAGCAATATCAATTTATATAGGAGGATTATTATGAAGACTTTGAGAGAGGTTGCTGTAGGTCAGACCGTCAAGGTTTCGAAGCTTACAGGTGAAGGCCCGGTAAAGAGACGTATCATGGATATGGGAATTACCAAGGGTGTTGAGATTTATGTGAGAAAGGTTGCTCCTTTAGGTGATCCGGTTGAGGTTACTGTAAGAGGCTATGAGCTTTCACTTAGAAAAGAAGATGCGCAGATGATAGAGGTTGAATAGGCCTTTATTTTTTGACAGTGGGTTAGAAACAACTAATAAAAAGTAGAATATCGCAATTCTAAATAGTGTCATATAACGCAAGACGGAAATTAGTGATACATAATTCAAATGTTTTAATGCGGTCTCACAGAGCACTATAAAAGCGATAGAAAAGAAGAGGCAATATATCAAGCCTGTTCAGGAAAAGAAAAAGTATGAGAAATTTTAGGAAATCAATAGCTTATCAACAAGTGGAAAGGAAGTTTTGAGATGTCAATTAAAATTGCATTAGCAGGTAATCCTAACTGCGGTAAAACAACATTGTTCAATGCTCTGACAGGCTCTAACCAGTTCGTAGGTAACTGGCCGGGAGTTACAGTAGAGAAGAAGGAAGGAAAGCTAAAGGGAGAGAAGGATGTGATCATCACCGACCTTCCGGGTATCTATTCACTTTCACCATATACACTTGAGGAGGTTGTCGCAAGAAATTACCTCATCACAGAGAAGCCGGATGCTATCATCAATATCATTGATGGTACAAATATAGAGAGAAACCTTTATCTCTCAACACAGCTCCTTGAGCTTGGCATACCTGTTGTCATGGCGGTAAATATGATCGATGTGCTTGAAAAGACAGGGGATAAGGTTCACCTTGATAAGCTCTCTAAGAAGCTTGGATGCCCTGTGGTTGCTATATCGGCACTCAAGGGAACAGGTCTTAAGGATGCAACAGACAAGGCAATTGCCGTAGCAAAGAGCGGGAAAGCAAACCAGATTGTGCATGAGTTCCAGCCAGGCGTTGAGGCAGCCATCTCTGCTGTAGAGGATAAGCTCGGCACACAGGTGTCAGAGGAGCAGAAGAGATTCTTCGCAATCAAGCTCCTTGAGAAGGATGACAAGATTGGAGCAAGACTTCAGACCGTACCTGATGTATCAGCGGAGATTAAAGCTCTTGAGGAGGAGCTTGATGATGATACAGAGAGCATCATCACAAATGAGAGGTATGTGTACATATCATCAATTATAGGCGAATGCCTTACAAAGAACAAAAATAAGAAGCTTACAACATCGGATAAGATTGATAAGGTTGTAACTAACAGATGGCTTGCACTTCCTATTTTTGCTGTAGTTATGTTCATAGTATACTATGTATCCGTAACAACAGTCGGAACATGGGCTACGGACTGGGCTAATGACGGTGTGTTCGGAGATGGCTGGCATTTATTCGCAATCGGTTCTTCAGCATTCGCAGATGACGATGAGCCTTATGTTGACGCTATGAATGTTGTATCAGGTTACCTTGAGAGCGTTGGCGCAGATGATGTACTTGAGGCAATCGACAGCGAAGCTGATGACTATGATGCGGCAGCAGCGCAGGCGGCAGTTGACGAGGCACTCGCTTCGCTTGATGACGCATATACATTTACATACGGTGTTGAGGATGAAGAGACACTCAATGTCGAGGAGTTCGAGGCTACAGGCGCGGACGTAAAGAAAGCAGCACAGGTTCTCACGGCAGCAGGCTATGAGGAGCCGGATCCTGCCGATTACGGTGTATGGGTTCCGGGTATTCCGGCACTTTTAGAGTCAGGACTTGACGCTATCGGCTGTGCAGACTGGTTAAAGGGACTTATCCTTGACGGTATTGTAGCCGGTGTCGGTGCGGTGCTTGGTTTCGTTCCTCAGATGCTCGTGCTCTTTATATTCCTTGCATTCCTTGAGTCCTGCGGATATATGGCGCGTATTGCGTTCATCATGGATAGAATTTTCCGTAAGTTCGGTCTTTCAGGTAAGTCATTCATTCCTATGCTTATCGGTTCAGGCTGTGGAGTTCCGGGTATCATGGCTTCACGTACAATCGAGAATGACAGAGACCGTAAGATGACAATTATGACAACGACATTTATTCCTTGCGGAGCTAAGCTTCCGTTCATCGCGATGGTTGCAGGTGCAATCTTCGGCGGTGCTCCTTGGGTAGCTCCTTCAGCATACTTCCTCGGAATATTTGCAATAATCTGCTCAGGTATCATTTTAAAGAAGACTAAGATTTTTGAGGGAGATCCTGCTCCTTTCGTTATGGAGCTTCCTGCATACCACATGCCTACGGTAGGCACTGTACTCAGAAGCATGTGGGAGCGTGGCTGGTCCTTCATCAAGAAGGCAGGAACAATCATCCTTCTTTCAACAATTATTGTATGGTTCACAACCTACTTCGGATTTACAGAGGACGGCTTCAGAATGTTATCTGAGGACGAGATTGATATGAGTATCCTCGGCAAGGTTGGTCAGGCAATCGCCTGGATTTTCGCACCACAGGGCTTCGGCAACTGGCAGGCAACAGTAGCTTCCATCACAGGACTTGTTGCAAAGGAGAACATCGTTGGTACAATGGGTATCCTCTACAGTGTAGGAGAGGGCTCAGTATATGCTAACATGGCAGCAACCTTCACACTGGCAAGCGGTTATGCATTCCTTGCATTCAACCTTCTGTGTGCTCCTTGCTTTGCAGCCATGGGTGCAATAAAGAGAGAGATGAACTCTCCAAAGTGGTTCTGGATTGCTGTTGGTTATCAGTGTGGTCTTGCTTATCTCGTATCGCTTGTAATCAACAATGTTGTCGGTCTTTTCACAGGTGAGTCACCATTCTCATTCTGGACAGTGGTTGCTTTCCTTGTAATCGCAGGCTTTGTATATCTCCTTGTAAGACCTTATAAGAAGAGCATGACCTTAAAGGTTGACAAGAAGCTTGCATAATTTAGCGTTCTCTCAATTTCCATAATGTGTTTTGTTATAAATAACTCCGTCGCGTATGCGGCGGGGTTATTTATTAATTATAGGAAAATTCATTGAACTTCCCTGTCATATAAAAGCTCTCCGGACAGGGGCATATAACTGTGCCCTGTACAATCCACCGACCCTGCCGAAGATATACCGCAAGAAAGGTGAGGTTGAGAGGAAATAGAGCAATGGATAGGTAGACTATAAAGATGAACCGGAATAAAATGTTGGTATAATATATCATATTACGATGTAAAGGAAGGTTGAGAATGGTGGCAAAATGTATTACTATTGATAAGAATAACAATGTAAGCTTCAACAATAATGTTGATTACTGTATTGGGACAGGGAGGATGGGACTTGCCCTGCAGAGAGAGTACTTTAATCAGCTTAAGCTGGTTCAGGAGAAGATAGGCTTTTCGCATATCAGGGGACATGGACTTTTTTCGGATGATATGGCTATATATCACGAATATAAGGACTCGGAGGGAAATTACCGAGCTGAGTATAATTTTACATATCTTGACCTTGTTATGGATTCCTACAAGGAGCTGAATATCAAGCCGTTTCTTGAACTGGGTTTTATGCCGGCGGCTCTGGCATCCGGGACACAGACAATATTTTATTGGAAGGGAAACACCACACCGCCTAAGAGTGAGCAGGGCTGGTGTGAACTTGTGAAAGCAACACTTGGGCACCTTATGGAGCGTTATGGTGCAGATGAGGTAGTCACATGGCCGGTTGAGGTGTGGAATGAACCGAATCTTCCGGGATTCTGGGAGAATGCGGATATGCAGAAATATTTCCGGCTGTTTGAGATTACATTCGGTGCGGTAAAGGAGCTTGATTCACGTTTCAGGGTGGGTGGACCTGCTGTATGCGGTGTCAATGATGAATACTGGATAAGGGAATTTATGAAGTTTTGCAGGGAGAAGAAGCTGGCAGTGGACTTCATTACAAGACATCATTATACAACTGAACTGCCGGAAAGTGAGGGACATTATGGCTACCAGAGGCTTAGTGAGCCAGAGTCCGGATTTGAGAATCTCATGACAACAAGAAGGATCATTGATGAGTTTGAAGAATATGCCGGTAGGGAGATTCACATTACAGAGTTTAACACCTCGTATATTCCGAATAATCCGATTCATGACACTAACCTCAATGCGGCGTATATAGCACAGCAGCTTTCAAGACTTGGTGATATGAATGAATCCTATTCGTATTGGACGTTTGGGGATATATTTGAGGAATGTGGTGTACCATTTACACCATTCCATGGTGGTTTTGGACTTGTCGCTGATGGATGTATACCAAAGCCGACCTTCTGGATATTTAATTTTTATAAGAAACTGCGGGGAGACTGCGTATATCGTTCAGATGAGGTTATTGTTACCTTGGATTCTGATGGAATATACCATGGGATAATGTGGAATCCTTGCTATGGTGATAAAAATGGCACTATAAATGTATGCCTGGATATTCCGGCAGAGGATGAAGAAAAATACTGCCTTGTAAAGAAAACGGTTGATGAAAACACCTGTAATCCGCTTAGAGCATGGCATGAACTTGGGGAACCGGCAGCTCTTACTGCTGAACAGAAGGAAATTATACTTGAGGTATCCGGACCTTTTGTGGAGACAGAATGTGTTAAGGCAGAAGCTGGTGTCATAAGGCTTGATAATACTGTGACGGAAAATGGAGTTGTTTATTTTGAGCTTCTGCAGATTAAGAAAAATAATGACCGCGGATATGACTATGAGAGGGCATTGAGGGCATAACAGCTGCGGTATATTTAACAGATAGTAAACATAAAGAATAGTATAGTTCGTGAAAGCAGGTACAAAATGAGTAGAAAAATTATAATTGCTTTGATTGGAGCAGCGGTGGTTATGGCTGCCGGATGCAGTAAAAATACACAAGGTAATGTGAATGGTGGTAACACACGGAATGAGGCATCACTTGAAGAGGGCAGTGAAACATTAAATGAAATGCAGACAGAGTTACATACAACGGAGGCTGAGAGTATGGGTGGACAGAATAATGCGGTTGATGAGGCAATCAGACAGGAAAGAGAGAAGGTAGAACTGGAGACAGAGACAACACAGGCAGAGAGCACACAGGAGGAGAGAGTGCCTACGGCTGAGATTGGTGACAGGATTCCGTCAAAGTATCTTATGCTTCAGATAAAGGAAGGCGGAAGGATAGAGCATATTACATACACAGCACATAACTACTTTGGAGATGGAGAGGAGATAGAAAAGAGTGCCAATGTGTATCTTCCATACGGCTACAGTGAGGAAAAGAGGTATAATGTGCTGTATCTCATGCATGGAATCGGTGGGGATGAGAACGAGTGGGAGATGACAGGAAACAGCTCCAAGGTTAAGTGCATGATGGACAATCTTGCTTATTATGGAGATATTGAACCTTTCATTGTTGTTACACCTAATGGACGTTCAAGCAGCAACTGCACTGCTTCAGAGGACTATAATTCTTTCTATGTATTTGGCAAGGAACTTAGAAATGACCTTATTCCGTATATAGAGAAAAATTATTCCACCTATGCCGATTATGATGAAAATGGCTATGATATGAGCAGCACAAGAGAGCATCGTGCTATGGCAGGACTTTCGATGGGAGGCATGCAGACCATCAATATAGGTCTTGATGAATGTACGGATTTATTCGGATATTTTGGGGCGTTTTCTGCAGCACCAACAAGCAATACGGCTCAGCAAACAGCGGATATTCTCAAGGATAACCAGTATGAAATCTATTATTTCTACAATATCTGCGGGACTGAGGACAATATAGCATATCAAAGTGCTTCGGCAGCGGCTAAGAGTCTTCCTGATGTGTGTGAACAGTTCGACCCCGCTAAAAACTTTATGTGGCAGGAGGTAAAAGGGGCACATAACTTTAATGTGTGGTATCTGGGCTTCTACAATTTTGCACAGATAGCATTTAAGATGAACAGATAGGCATGATGCGGTTAGCTCGGAATGCATGATTATAGACCATGTAAATGCAGAATATGCGGTCATGGCGAACTGGAAGGAAACAGAGGTAGAAGGTGTGGTTGAAGAATGGCGCGTATACGGCAAAAGTGCCGATTTTAAGGCGATAGGAGAAAAATATAAGATAGATCAGGTTGTAGCGAGAGTCATAAGAAACAGGGACATTGTGACACCACAGCAGTATGAGGAGTACATAAATGGTGACTTATCCAGTCTTCACTCACCATGGCTTTTAAAGGATATGGACAGGGCGGCGCAGCTTGTAAAGAGTGCGATAGATAATAATGAGACTATAAGAATAGTTGGAGATTATGATATTGACGGAATCAATTCCATATACATTCTGTACAGCGGCTTGAAGAGGCTTGGTGCCGATGTGGATTATGTTGTGCCGCACAGGGTTACGGATGGGTACGGCATAAATGAAAGACTTATAGACGAGGCGTATGATGAGGGCAGACAGGTTATAATAACCTGTGACAACGGAATTGCTGCCTACAGCCAGATAGAACATGCCAAGGCACTGGGGATGACTGTGGTGGTCACAGACCATCATGGCGTGCCGTTTGAGGAAAAAGCCGGCGAAAAGACGGAGATACTTCCGCCGGCGGATGCGGTTGTCGACCCGGCGAGGGCGGACTGTACATATCCGTGGAAGAAGATATGCGGTGCAGTTGTGGGAATGAAGCTTGTGCAGGCACTATATGAATTGTATAAAAGACCCGAGAACGAAATCTATGATTTTCTTGAATTTGCTGCGATTGCCACTGTGGGTGATGTTGTTGACCTTCAAGGTGAGAATAGGACTATTGTCCGGTTGGGGCTTAAGAAAATAAAAAATTCAGACAACCGGGGACTTAATGCCCTTATAGATCTGAATAAGCTTGACAGGGCAAGGATAACCTCATACCATGTGGGATTTGTTATAGGACCATGTCTGAATGCGAGCGGCAGATTAGAGTCTGCAATGCTTGCCATCCGGATGCTTCTTGCAACGGATAAGGGTGAGGCGGAACACCTTGCCGGAGAGCTTGCAGCATTGAATGAGGAGCGAAAGGAGCTTACAAGACAGGGCGTTGAAAAGGCATTTGACATGATAGAGAACAGCTCACTTAAGGATGACAAGGTGCTTGTCGTGTATCTGCCGGGCTGCCATGAGAGCATAGTGGGAATAATTGCAGGTAAGATAAGGGAGCATTACAATAAGCCGGTCATAGTATTTGCGGACGGTGAGGGCTGCCTTAAGGGCTCAGGGCGTTCAATAGAAGCCTACAATATGTTTGAAAAGCTGTCACAGTGTAAGGCGCTTCTCGCAAAATTCGGAGGACATCCGATGGCGGCAGGTATGTCGATAGAGCCGGATAAGCTTGATGAACTGAGAAGAAAGCTCAATGAATATTGTGGATTGACCGAGGAGGATCTGATACTTAAGGTATGGATAGATGTGCCTATGCCGTTAGAGTATATCTCGGAGAAGGTTATTGATGATTTATCGGTATTAGAGCCATTTGGAAAGGGAAACGAGAAGCCGGTGTTTGCCGATACCGGCCTGCAGATAAAGAACCTTTCGCACATGGGAAAGGAAAGGCAGTTTACAAAAGTGATTTTTTCAAAGCAGGCGCAGTTTGTTGATGGTATTGGAAATCCTTTTGTCTCTGAGGTTACAATGGAGGCGGTAATGTTTTCGATAAATGAGGTGCTTGAGAATGCCTATGCTGCCGGAAACAAGGTCAATGTGTTATACTATCCGTCTGTCAATGAATTTAACGGAAACAGAAAACTGCAGATAGTGCTAAGCTCGGTAAAGGTGTGCCGGGAATAGCAGGAAAGTTATTGTGAAATGCTGATTGAAATAAAATAGTATTGATGATAAAATAAATGAGCAAAAATATATTGCTACATTTATGTGGCTGCACATATCCGGCAGGCACCGGTGTGAATTAAGGTGCGTATATAAAAAAATAAACACAGACAAAATGCTGAAATATGTGCTGAGAAAGGATTAACAATATGAGAATAGGTGTAAGAGGACACGACGTGGAACATAGCAGTCTGGAGAATCTTTTTGAGAATATAGGTAATCAGGGATTTCACTGTACACAGCTGGCACTTTCAAAGGCGGTTAAGGAGTTCAAGGTCAATAATGGAGTTATGACACCGGGACTTGCCTTCTATATAAAGGAGCTTTGTGAAAAGAATAAGGTTGACGTGGCAGTGCTTGGGTGTTATCTTAATTTAGCTAATCCTAATAAGGAGACACTTAAGAAAACACAGGATACCTACAAGGCACACATCCGCTTTGCCGGTCTTGTCGGAGCCGGAATGGTGGGAACTGAGACAGGTGCGGTTAATGAGGAGTACGCTTTTACACCGGACAATCACACAGATGAGGCTCTGGAGGTATTTATTGAGGGACTCCGCCCGGTTGTGGAATATGCTGAGAAGATGGGCGTTATCATTGCAATAGAGCCGGTATATAAGCATATAGTATGTAATTTCGAGCGTGCAAGAAGGGTGCTTGACGCGATTGACTCGCCGAATCTTCAGCTTATATTTGACCCGGTTAATGTATTGTATGCAGGCAATTATGAGAAGCAGGATGAGATTATCCGCAAAGCATTTGAATTGTGCGGCAATGATATATGCTGTATGCACCTTAAGGATTTCGTGCTGGAGAATGGTGAGATGAAGTCGGTAAGGTCGGGAAGCGGGCTTCTTAATTATCCTCTCCTTATGAGCTATGTTAAGACATATAAGCCTTTTGTGCACTGTCTGCTTGAGAACACCAGGCCGGAGAATGCGGTGGAGGCGAAACACTTTGTTGAGGAGCAGTATGGTAAGGCAGAGCTGTTAAACTGATGGACAGGCTTGTGCCGGTTACTCGCAAAACAGCTTACATAGTAATAATTTTGCAGTTAATAATTTCGGAGGGAGTACATTATGCCTAAGTTTTATGAGCCGGAGCAGTTAAAGCACCTGCAGAAGCTTGAGATGGAGATACTGACAGATTTTAAAAGGATCTGTGATGAGAATAATCTGATATATTTTGGCTATGCCGGGACAGGCATAGGGGCGCTGCGGCATAAGGGGTATATACCATGGGATGACGATATAGATATCTCAATGCCGCGAAAGGATTATGAGCGTTTTATGGAGCTTGTGACAGAGCAGATGGGCGATAAGTATGAGGTGCTTAACACCGAGACGGACATCAACTATCCGCTTGCGACCACAAGACTTGTGCTTAAGGGGACGAAATTCAGGGAATACTCAATGAAGGATGTTGATTGTAATTGGGGAATATTCCTTGACCTGTATGCGCTTGACAATGCGGCAGATGGTAAGCTTGCATACTGGTGGCAGATGTGGACGGCATGGTTCTGGGGAAAGCTTCTTATCCTCAGAAGCATTCCAAGACCATATCTGTATGTACACGGGCTCACAGCTAAGCTTGTCACGGCAGCATGTGTTGCAGGGCATTATCTTATGAAGCAGCTTGGTATTTCAAAGGAATGGCTGTACATGAAGATGGAGAAGGCGAGCAGAAGGTACGAGAATGTCAGAACCGGGAGAATAGCATATTTCTGTGACCCTCTTCCGTATACAAATACATTTTCCGTGGATGATATTTACCCATTAAGAGAGCTTCCGTATGAGGATACGACACTTCCTTTCCCGAATCACCTTGAGGAGCTTCTCACTAAGATGTATGGCGATTATATGACACCGCCGCCTGTGGAAAAGCGAAAGACACATTTCCCTTATGAGCTTGACTTCGGACCATATGCACCTGATGACAGCAAGGCGGATAGAAACTGAAAATGACTGTATTCAGATATATAGAGCCATTACGCAAAACGCAGGAATTAATAAGGAAATTATAATAAAATTCAGAATAGAAATGAATAGGAGACATTGTTATGTCCTACGAGTATGAACTGACCATTCTCATGCCCTGTCTTAACGAGGCGGAGACGTTGGAGACATGTATAAAAAAGGCACAGACCTTTTTGAGAGAGAATAATGTTAACGGAGAGGTGCTTATCGCGGATAACGGAAGCACGGACGGCTCACGTGAGATTGCCGTGAAGGCGGGAGCAAGAGTTGTTCCGATTGCACAGCGTGGCTATGGCGCAGCACTTATAGGTGGCTGCGAGGCGGCAAAAGGAGAGTATGTTATCATGGGTGATGCGGATGACAGCTATGATTTTCTTCACCTTATGCCCTTCCTTGAAAAGCTTCGTGAAGGCTATGAGCTTGTCATGGGTAATCGTTTTAAGGGAGGTATTGCCAAGGGAGCTATGCCGCCGCTTCACAGATACATCGGTAATCCTGTGCTGTCATTTATAGGGCGTCTGTTCTACAAGAGTGATATTGGCGACTTCCACTGCGGACTGCGCGGATATAAGAGGGATTCCATCATGAAGCTGGGACTTCAGACAATCGGTATGGAGTATGCCAGTGAAATGGTTGTGAAGGCTACACTCTATAAGCTTAAGATAACAGAGGTGCCGACAACACTCTCTCCTGATGGAAGAAGTAGGGCACCGCATCTTAGAAGCTTCCATGATGGATGGAGACATCTCAAGTTCCTGCTTATGCACAGCCCGAGCTGGCTTTTCCTGTATCCGGGAATATTTTTTACTGCGCTTGGAGCAGTGCTTATGTGTATTCTCGCCGCTAACACTATTACAATCGGCGAGGTTGGATTTGATATAAATACACTTTTGTATACATCGGCTATGCTTATGATTGGCGTCAACCTTATTCTGTTCAATGCATTTACAAGGACTTATGCAAGGGTGACAGGTTTTATACCTATGCCTGAGAATGAGAAAAAGAAGTTTTTTACTGTTGATAAAGGAATCTTTATCGGAGCGGTGTTGTTTATAATCGGTCTTGTGCTCACGATAATGGCACTTGTCGGCTGGAACAGCAGGAATTTCGGGCAGCTTAACCCACAGGAGATGATGAGACTTACAATTCCTGCCGTGACCTTCATGGTTACAGGTGTACAGGTGTTGTTCGGAAGCTTTTTTATCGGAATCCTTGAGATTAAGCATAAGTAAAATAAAAGCAGTGATATGGGGTTTTTATGAAAAAAGATTATTCAGATAAACACACTTTTGTAATCTGTGCATACAAGGAGAGCGCTTTTCTTGAGGAGTGTATAGAATCACTTGAGGAGCAGACGGTCACAAGCACCATCATAATGGTGACTTCAACACCTTGCGATTATATAAGCAATATGGCACAGAAGCATGGAATTGAGCTCTATGTGAATGATGGTGAGACAGGCATAAGCGCAGACTGGAATTTCGGAATCAGCATGGCAAAGACACAGTATGTGACGGTGGCACATCAGGATGACGTATATAGAAGGAATTATACCGTGGAATGTATGCATGCCATGGAGAATGACCGAAGACCGCTTATATTTTTTACGAACTATGAGGAGCTTAGGAATGGTGAAACATGCCATAAGAATAAGCTTCTTACAGTAAAGAGGCTTATGCTGTCACCGCTTGGCATAGGGACGAAGGAGCATAGATTGTTCGCACATTCGGTTTTCGTAAGGAGAAGGATACTGTCAATGGGAAATCCGGTATGCTGTCCGTCGGTCACATTTAACATGGAGCTTATGCCTGAAAAGATATTCACGGTAGGTATGAAGAGCAATGTTGACTGGGAGGCATGGGAGAAGCTCTCAAGGCTTAAGGGGGGATTTCTCTATGCGACCAGACCTCTGTGCTACCACCGTATTCATCAGGAATCAACTACCTCTGAGATAATAGCGGATAACGGCAGGACAGAGGAAGATTATCAAATGTACTGTAAATTTTGGCCAAAATGGATTGCAAGATTTCTGTTACATTGGTATACTGATAGTCAGAAAAGTAATTCTTTATAAGATTAACATACTTTTTAATATTGAATAGGTTAGGAGGAATTAGCTATGTCAATTCTTGTTACAGGTGGAGCGGGCTTTATCGGAAGCCATACCGTGGTAGAACTTATGAATGCAGGCTATGATGTTGTTATTGTGGACAACCTTGTCAATGCCAGCGAGAAATCAATCGAGAGGATTGAGCAGATTGTAGGAAAGAAAGTTAAGTTCTATAAGGTGGATATCAATGATAGAGATGGACTTAATGAAGTATTTGACAAGGAGCAGATTGACTCCTGTATACATTTTGCAGGACTTAAGGCAGTAGGAGAGTCAGTTGTTAAACCGCTTGAGTATTATTCGAATAATATTTCCGGTACACTTGTGCTTCTTGATGTTATGAGAAAGCATAATGTAAAGAATATAGTATTCTCATCATCTGCTACTGTATACGGCAACCCTGCATTCATTCCTATCACGGAGGAGTGCCCTAAGGGACAGTGTACGAACCCTTACGGCTGGACGAAGTCCATGTTAGAGCAGATTTTATCCGACCTTTACAGGGCGGATAATGAGTGGAATGTAATTTTACTCCGCTATTTTAATCCTATCGGCGCACATGAGAGCGGACTTATAGGAGAGAACCCTAATGGTATTCCTAACAACCTTATGCCGTACATCACACAGGTGGCTGTCGGAAGACTTAAGGAGCTATCGGTATTCGGCAATGATTATGACACACCGGATGGAACAGGTGTGAGAGATTACATCCATGTTGTTGATCTTGCGATAGGTCATGTAAGGGCTATGGAGAAGATTAAGGAGAATCCGGGCCTTAAGATATATAACCTTGGAACAGGTAAGGGAAGCTCGGTTCTTGATATTGTGAAGGCCTTCGAGGCAGCCAATGGAATTAAGATTCCTTATGTTATCAAGGCAAGACGTGCGGGAGATATCGCTACATGTTATGCAGATGCCTCACTTGCCGAGAAGGAACTTCACTGGAAGGCGGAGAGAGACTTAAAGAAGATGTGCGAGGATTCATGGAGATTCCAGAAGAATAATCCGAATGGTTACTAAAATTGTTGACTATATGAATAAGTGCTGGTAGAATATATCGGTCAGTCCTACTGTACAATGAACAGAATTTTGGAGGATATATTAAGATATGAAAAAACTTGAAGATTATGTAAGAAGCATACCGGATTTCCCGGAGCCGGGAATCATTTTCCGCGATGTCACAAGCGTTCTTCAGGAGGCTGATGGTCTTCAGCTTTCAATCAACGGTATCATGGATAAGCTTAAGGATGTGGACTTTGATGTTGTGGTAGGTCCTGAGTCGAGAGGCTTCATTTTCGGCGTTCCTGTTGCGTATAGCATGAAGAAGGCGTTCGTGCCTGTCCGCAAGAAGGGCAAGCTTCCATGTGAGACAATTTCCATGGAGTATGACCTTGAGTACGGCAGTGCGGTCATTGAGATGCACAAGGATTCAATCAAGCCGGGTCAGAAGGTTGTCATTATTGATGACCTCATCGCTACAGGCGGCACGATTGAAGCTATTACCAAGCTTGTTGAGCAGCTTGGAGGCGAGGTTGTTAAGATTGTTTTCCTTATGGAACTCGCAGGACTTGATGGACGTAAGAAGCTCGCAAAATATGACGTTGAATCAGTTATCCGCTACGAAGGAAAGTAATATTTTTTTATTGATATAGGGCACCGTTGCCATATACAACGGTGTCCTATGTTTTTTATAAAATATTTGCATTTTTATGTGAATAAATCTATAATAAAGAAATAAGCTTATATATAGAGGTGATTGCATGCCGGATGAAGTTATTTTACGAACAAAAACAAAGAGAAAAATAGATGAGGAGCCATTGTCATGCCCGCCGGATTTCACAAGCCCGGACGAGCTGTATGAGGAGCTGAAAAAGGAAGTTTTAAAGTATCATCCTTCCACAGATTTGTCATTGATTGACAAGGCATATCAGGTAGCGAAGAAGGCACATGAAGGTCAGATGCGTAAGTCGGGAGAACCCTACATTATACATCCTATTTGTGTTGCAATCATCTTAGCACAGCTAGAGCTTGATAAGGAGACTATTGTTGCCGGACTTCTCCATGATGTTGTCGAGGATACTGTTATGACATATGATGACATTGTAAGGGAATTCGGTGAGGAGATAGCTCTTTTGGTTGACGGTGTAACCAAGCTGACACAGCTTAGTTATTCCGCAGATAAGATAGAGCTTCAGGCTGAGAACCTTCGTAAGATGTTCCTTGCGATGGCGAAGGATATAAGGGTTATACTGGTAAAGCTTGCGGACAGGCTTCACAACATGAGAACATTGCAGTATCAGAAGCCGGAGAAGCAGAAGGAGAAGGCGAGGGAGACTATGGATATATATGCTCCTATAGCACAGCGTCTTGGTATTTCCAAGATTAAGATTGAGCTTGATGACCTTTCGCTTAAGTATCTCCAGCCGGAGGTTTACCAGAAGCTTGCGGATGAGATTGCTCTAAGCAAGGATGCAAGAGAGGCATTTGTCAGGGATATCATTGCCGAGGTCAAGGAGCATGTCGAGGCGGCAGGCATTGAATGTGATATAGATGGACGCGTAAAGCACTTCTTTAGCATATATAGAAAGATGGTCAATCAGGATAAGACACTTGACCAGATATATGACCTTTTTGCGGTCAGAATACTCGTTGAGACGGTGAAGGACTGCTATGCGGCCCTTGGAGTTATACATGAGATATACAAGCCTATTCCGGGAAGGTTCAAGGATTATATAGCCATGCCTAAGCCGAACATGTACCAGTCGCTTCATACAACGCTTATCGCGCCTAACGGACAGCCGTTTGAGATACAGATTCGTACCTATGAGATGCACAGAACGGCTGAGTATGGTATCGCTGCGCACTGGAAATATAAGGAGAATATAGACGGAACCAAGAGCGGTGATAATGAGGAGGCTAAGCTTGCATGGCTCAGGCAGATACTTGAGTGGCAGCGTGATACATCCGATAATAAGGAATTTTTAAGCCTTATCAAGAATGATATGAACCTGTTCTCCGACAATGTGTACTGCTTTACACCGTCGGGAGATGTAAAGAACCTTCCGGCAGGCTCCACACCGGTCGATTTTGCCTACAGCATCCACAGCGCCGTCGGCAATAAGATGATTGGAGCGAGGGTCAACGGCAAGCTTGTCACAATCGATTATGTGTTAAAGAATGGTGACCGTGTGGAGATTATCACCTCGCAGAATTCAAAGGGACCAAGCAGGGACTGGCTGAATATAGTCAAGAGTGCACAGGCTAAGACAAAGATTAATCAGTGGTTCAAGGCAGAGCTTAAGGAGGATAATATACAGAAGGGTAAGGACCTTATTGCCTCCTACTGTAAGACGAAGAATATACAGTTTTCGGATATATATAAGCCTGAATTTGTTGAAAAGGTGTTGTCAAAGTACGGCTTCCGCGACTGGGATTCGGTTGTTGCGGCTGTTGGACATGGCGCGCTTAAGGAAGGACAGGTTGTCAATAAGCTTCAGGAGGAGTATGAGAAGAAGCACCGCAAGGAGATTACGGATGCACAGGTGCTTGCACAGACACAGGCGGACGGCAAGGATAAGCCTGTAACAGCAGAAAAATCCAAGAGCGGCATAGTTGTAAAGGGCATACATGATGTTGCTGTACGTTTCTCGAAGTGTTGTTCTCCCGTGCCTGGGGATGAGATTGTAGGCTTCGTCACCAGAGGAAGAGGTGTCTCGATACATAGAACGGATTGTGCGAACATTGTCAACCTTCCTGAGTCGGACAGGGCAAGGATAATTGACGCTGAATGGCAGGAGATGGCTTATAAGGAGACAGGAGAGAGCTATTCAACCGAGATTAAGATTTTTGCCAATAACAGAACAGGTATGCTTGTCGATATATCCAGAATCCTCACGGAGAATAAGATTGACGTCACAAGTATGAACTGCCGTACAAGCAAGCAGGGAACAGCTACGATTTCCATGTCGTTTGATATAAAGGGACTTGAACAGTTAAGACATCTTGTTGAGAAGTTGAGAAACGTCGAGGGCGTACTCGATATCGAGAGGACGAATTCATGATAAGAATAGAGAATATTGTGTTGGGAATGTGTGCCACTAATTGTTATGCTGTTTTTGACGGCGGAGCTAAGACACCGGGAGGTTATGTCGACGATGGACAGCTGAAGGAGGCTGTGATTATCGATCCGGCTGCAGATGCGGCATGCATAGAAGCAATGATTGCTCGATATAAGCTTAAGCCTGTGGCAGTGCTGCTGACACACGGTCATTTTGACCATCTGTCAGCGGCGGATGCAGTGAGAAAGAGATACGGAATCAAGGTATATGCGGGCAATGAAGAGAGACCTGTTATGAACAGCAGCTCCTATAATCTGTCACTGCCTTTTACAGGCGAGGGAATGACTTTTGAGGCGGACGAATACTTTAAGCCGGGCAAAGAGCTTGATTTTGCAGGCTTCAGGATAGAAACCATCCCGGTTCCGGGGCATACAATAGGTAGTGTATGTTATTATTTTGAAGAGCAGAAGGTTCTGTTTTCCGGTGATACACTCTTTGCAGGCTCGGTTGGAAGAAGCGATTTTCCTACAGGAAATGCGGGACAGCTTATCCGCGCCATTAAGTCAGGGCTTATGAGCCTTCCGGATGATGTAAAGGTATATCCGGGACATGGGGAGAGCACCACGATAGGCTGCGAGCGTGTCAACAATCCTTTTATTCAGGGTTGAGATTGAAAATAAAAGAACTTGAGGTTATATATGATATTACTTGAATTTAATGATGCCGAACAGGAAAATGATTCAAGAGTTATGTTGAAAGCATTTTTCCCGGAGGCGAAGATAGTCACGAGTATACCGGAGAATGCGGATGAGGCTCCGGAGCTTTTTGTGCAGGTAAGGGTTATCAGGCAGGAGATGGCAGGCCTTGACAATGCGGACTGCGACAGACTTATCAGAATATATTTTCATAGGGATTCCACGGACAGGTGGGATGAGTATGAGGATGAAGCACAGCAGATGGCATCAGGAAAGAAGGAAGCGCGGAACGTATTCAAAAGAATGATGTACGATATGTTAAAGAAGCTTACCGGAAGAGAGCTGCCGTGGGGAACTCTAACAGGCGTAAGACCGACAAAGATAGTGTATACGCTTCTTGAGGATGGCAAAAATGACCATGAGATTAGGGACTACCTGAAAAAGGAGTACTATGTAAGTGAAAAAAAGGGTGACCTTGCCATAAAGGTCGCTTCTAATGAAAAAAGACTTCTTGAGAAGCTTGATTATAACAACGGCTACAGTCTTTATGCTGGTATTCCGTTCTGTCCTACAACATGTCTGTATTGTTCGTTCACCTCATACCCTCTTGCGGTGTGGAAGGACAGAGTGGACACATATGTTGATGCGATGCTTAAGGAGCTGGAGTTCACTTCAAGGCTTATGAAGGATAAGAAGCTGGATACCTTCTACATGGGCGGCGGTACTCCGACAACGCTTGAGCCGGAGCAGCTTGACAGGGTTCTCAGCTTTTTTGAGGAGCATTTTGACACAACGGGTCTTAAGGAATATACAATTGAGGCCGGCAGACCGGACAGCATAACAAGAGATAAGCTCCTGATTATGAAAAAGCATGGGGTTGACCGAATTTCAATCAATCCACAGACTATGAATGATGACACGCTTAAGCTTATCGGAAGACATCACACAGTCGAGCAGATAAAGGAGGCATTCACGCTTGCACGAGAATGTGGCTTTGACAATATCAATATGGACTTGATAATCGGGCTTCCGGGCGAGACAAGAGAGCATATTGAGAGGACTATGAGAGAGGTCGCGCTGCTTGCTCCGGACAGCCTGACAGTACATTCCCTTGCAATCAAGAGGGCTGCAAGGCTTAATATCTTCTGGGAAAAATATAAGGACTATGCGATGGTCAACACTGATGACATCATCAACATGACTGCGGACTGTGCAGCCGCTATGGGAATGGAACCATACTATCTATATAGGCAGAAGAACATGGCAGGTAATTTTGAAAACGTGGGTTACTCAAAGCCGGGCAGGGAAGGGATATATAATATTCTGATAATGGAAGAGAAACAGACAATTATGGCAGTTGGAGCTGGAGCTTCAACGAAGGTTGTATTCCCGGAAGAGAACCGCATAGAACGCGTCGAGAATGTGAAGGATGTCACGACATATATAGAAAATATTGATGAAATGATAGACAGAAAGAGAAGATTTTTTTATGGTTGATGAATGGACAAAAACTATATTGGAAATCGACCTCATAGACGGAATAAAGCATGGTATGTGTGTGAGCAATCTCACATACCTGATTGCAAAAAAATTGGGTCTTGATGATGAAGCATGCAATAATCTTGCCATTGCCGGAATGGTACATGATATCGGAAAGCTCAGGCTGTCATCATATCTATATGGCAGAAATTCAAATGGAATGATAATAGAAGAAATCAGGTATATGAGAATGCATTCCAGGCTTGGTTATGATATTTTGAAGGAAAATGGCTATAACAGCGCAATCTGTGAGGCTGTGCTGTATCATCACGAGAATTATGATGGCTCAGGCTATCCTGATAACCGCAAGGCTGAACAGATTCCGTTAGGCGCGAGGATAATGCACGTTGCAGATGCGTTTATTGCCCTTATATCAGAACGCCCATACAGGGAGGGCTTTGATTTTGACAGTGCGATAGGGATTATGATTGAGGATGTCAAGGAGTTTGACATGCAGGTTTTCCTTGCATTCATGGATGTCATACATGAGGATGGGGTGTTTGACAGGATTAAGCAGAGCCAGTCCTCAATAGATTATGATATGCAGGAAT
This sequence comes from Eubacterium sp., assembly GCA_003486385.1. GTDB lineage: Bacteria > Bacillota > Clostridia > Lachnospirales > Lachnospiraceae > CAG-882. Next base: position 38,150 of record DNFT01000066.1, read on the forward strand.
TTGATTCCTGATATGTATTTTTGGGGAAATAAACAGATTTATTGTGATTAATCCGTAATTGGTGCATGTTTACTGAAAAAATGCGCTCACTTTATCAAAGTATTGTATATAATTGGTGTGAAATGTTTTTGAAACGATTGCAAAATCTTAATTTCTATAGTAAAATTTAATAATAAAAAGTACATCGGAAAAGGGGATGATGCTAATGGGTACGAAGAGAAAAATTAATAAAAAGAAACCATCCGCCAGTGCAAAGGTGATTTATGAGGATGTCAAGGTTAAGGCGGATTCGATTGCCGGAGAGATGGGAGAGAATGTAAGAAAGCATGTCGACAAGGCAAGGGCTGAAGCGGGTGAGGATGTAAAGGCACTTAAGGGTAGACGCAGTGACAGAAAGAAGCTGCACCTGTTTTCAGGTATACGCTTTAAGATTACAGTGGCATTTATCGTGCCGGTAGTTCTTATGATTGGCTTGGGAGTCATTTCCTATAATCGCTCTGCAGAGGCGCTCACGTCGAATTATGAGTCATCTTCGAAGTCGACATTGGATACGGCAGCCAGCTACATGAATCTGATCATTGAGACGATTCGTACAGCATCTTATGATATATCGGTATCCACGATAGCCAGAGAGTATTATGGCCAGACGTATGCTAAGGATGCATATAAGGAGAGCACGGTTTTCAGTACACTCAGAACTGAGATTGAATCTCGTAAGATTGCCAACAAGTACATACGAAATATTGCATTTGTAGCTAACTATGGCAACGCTATTTCCACTGCTTTATCGTATCTGGATGATTCGATTTATGAAAATGTCAGAAAATTAGATTGTGCTAAGAGGACTGACAAGGAAGATTTTATATGGCTTGGAAATCATCCCGAGCTTGATGACTATATAGGCACCTCAAAATATGCTTTCGGTATTATGAGAAAGGCATATAATATGAAGTTCAGACAGATTGGATATGTTGTTGTCGATGTCGATTATGATGAGATTGCCAACCATATTGCCTCGATAAATATGGGTGAGAATGCTGTACTTGCACTTATAACACCGGATGGAAGAGAGATATCTTATAAAAATATACCGGTAAGTGATGAGGCGGAGGTGCAGGCTAATGATTCTCTTGATACAGAGTATATTGTTAACAGCGAGCTGTATGACAAGATATTAGCTTCGGAGGAGAATAACGGAAGCGAATATGTAGAGTATAATGGTGAGAAATACCTCCTGCTCTACAATAAGCTTGAGTCGCAGGGCTTTATGATGGTATCGCTTGTCCCTGAGTCATACATTATCGCAGACGCTGACGAGACCGCAAGACTTACAGCGGCTGCAGTAGCTGCTACGGCTCTTATTGTAATAGTTATAGGATTTATTTTATCAACAAGCATGGGAACAACAATCCGCAAGATTATGAACGGACTTGAGAAGGCTTCCACAGGAGATCTCACCGTTGACATTCATACAAGACGTAAGGATGAGTTTATGATACTCTGCGAGAGTACCAACCAGATGCTTGGAAATATCAGGGCTTTGATTAATAAGGCAGATACGGTTGCCAAGGCTTTAGGAAATGCATCTGAGAGAGTCGGAGGCAATTCCGGGATTCTTCTTGAGGAGACGAAGTCAATCACCACCTCAATTTCTGATGTGGAGCAGGGCATTGTAATGCAGGCAAAGGATGCTGAAAACTGCCTTACAAGAATGGATGACTTATCCAAGAAGATAGGTGTTGTATCCGAAAACACAGGAAAGATTGCCGATATTGCCGATGTGACCAAGTCAACTGTATCGGATGGACTTGCGACAATAGATACCCTGCAGGATAAGGTGAAGGCTACAACTCAGGTAACGGCGGAGGTCATTTCCAATATTGAGGATCTTGAGAAGGCTTCGCAGTCTATTGCAAATATTGTCGGCGCAATCAATGATATTGCTGATGAGACAAGCCTTCTTTCACTCAATGCTTCAATTGAGGCGGCAAGAGCAGGAGACGCAGGAAGAGGCTTTGCCGTAGTTGCAGAATCTATCAGAAAGCTTGCGGAGCAGTCACTGAATTCTGTAAATGAAATCAGAAATATAGTTGGAAAGATTCAGAAGCAGACGGTTGATACGGTAGAGGTTGCAAAGCAGGCTGAGTTAATTGTAAATTCGCAGGAGGAAGCGCTTAAGGCTACTATAGATGTGTTCCACGATATAGATAAGCATGTATCGGGACTTGCAGAGAACCTGTCACAGATTTCAGCAGGTATTGACGCGATGGAAGGGGCAAAGAAGGATACTCTTGCAGCTATAGAAAGTATATCGGCGGTTGCAGAGGAGACGGCATCGGCGGTTACTGAGGTTAACGAGGCGGCAGGCCGCCAGTTAGAGGCTGTCAAGAAGCTTAATAATGAGTCTGAGGAGCTGATTGACCGCTCTGAGGACCTTGTTGAGGCAATAAATAAATTTACAATTTAACGGAGGCAGGAATATGTATTCATTTGAAGAAGTTAAAGAATTTGATCCTGAGATTGCTGCTGCGATTTCGGACGAGCTTGGAAGACAGAGAGATCATATTGAGCTTATCGCTTCTGAGAACTTTGTGAGCAAAGCGGTCATGGCGGCTATGGGGAGTCCTTTGACCAATAAGTATGCCGAAGGATATCCGGGAAAGAGATACTACGGTGGCTGCCAGTATGTGGATGTTGTGGAGAACCTGGCAATTGAGAGAGCCAAGAAGCTGTTTGGCTGTGATTATGTCAATGTACAGCCACATTCAGGTGCACAGGCTAATCTCGCAGTATTTTTCGCAATTGTTAAGCCCGGCGATACGGTTATGGGTATGAGCCTTGCCGATGGTGGACATCTCACACATGGAAGTCCGGTCAATATTTCGGGAAAATACTTTAACATTGTTCCTTACGGAGTTAATCAGGACGGATACATAGACTATGATAATGTACTTGCAATAGCAAAGGAGTGCCGCCCTAAGCTTATCGTCGCAGGTGCGAGCGCTTATGCCAGAGCAATAGATTTCAAGAGGTTCCGTGAGATAGCGGATGAGGTCGGTGCAGTTCTCATGGTTGATATGGCACATATCGCAGGACTTGTCGCAGCAGGACTTCACATGAGTCCGATTCCTTATGCTGATGTTGTTACAACGACAACCCATAAGACACTCAGGGGACCTAGAGGCGGAATGATTCTCTGCAATCAGGAAGCTGCTGATAAATTCAACTTTAACAAGGCAATTTTCCCTGGTATTCAGGGAGGACCTCTTATGCATGTTATTGCCGGCAAGGCTGTATGCTTCAAGGAAGCACTTGACCCAAGCTTCAAGGTGTACGCTCAGAATATCGTTGATAATGCCCAGGCTCTTGCAAAGGGACTTATGGACAGAGGCTTTGATCTTGTATCGGGCGGAACAGACAATCACCTTATGCTTGTGAACCTCATAAGCAAGGGTGTTACGGGAAAGGCGACAGAGAAGCTCCTTGACTCTGTTAATATCACATGTAACAAGAATGCCATTCCTAATGACCCGGCTTCACCATTTGTCACAAGTGGTATAAGACTTGGTACACCTGCTGTCACAACAAGAGGTTTCAAGACAGAGGATATGGATACTGTTGCGGAGGCAATTTCTCTTGCGATAGCTGCGCCTGAGGCTAATAGGGAAGAGGCTATGCGCCTTGTGAAGGGACTTACGGATAAGTATCCTTTATACTAAGGCTGCCGGGTTATAAAGCAGTCAAAAAATATTAAAAATGAATCCGGGACATCTATATGGTGCCCCGGATTTTTAGTCATGTGTAAGATGTACATATATGACATGCTTTTATAGTGAATCAAGGTGTTTTTAAAAGTCTCAGAGCTTCAGGAAATGCCGGACGCTTGTTCGTGGCACACAGCATTTTCTCATATATCAGACCTACAATGAACCATACCGGAGCATAATCTAAGCGTATAATTCCTTTATAGTTCAAGGCGGCATCGGAATAGTCCCATGGACAGGCATCGCGTTTTTTCAGGAAGCTGCCGCTGATAAATTCTGTCAGGAAAATGCACAGCGCGTAGATGGTGCCGCGTATAAAGACATTGGCTTTTCTGATAAGCCTGTGAATGGGTGGTATGATAATTGCGCTTCCGTATATGGGAAACATGTGCAGTGAACTCTGCCCTATCAGCTTTTTGTCATGTTTAAATAATGAGCCAAGACCTGTCCAGAACACTTCAAAGCACCAGCCGAGACTGCCACAGAATATGAATTGTTTAATCATTTGATTACCTCGCAGGAGAAACATTATTCAAGCTTGATTTTATATCTTGATGGATATATTATTTACTATATCGAAAAAGAATATACAGAATAATTAGCGGAGATGGAGAAAAGACATGCCTGAATCAATAGTTACATTAAAAAAGGGAGAAGGAAGAGAGTTCGGACAGGGAGGTCCGTGGATATACGATAATGAGATAGACACTATTGTCGGTACATTTAAGAACGGAGATATAGTTGCAGTACATGCATTTAACGGATATATGCTTGGAAGAGGTTATATCAACCAGAATTCTAAGATTAGAATAAGAATGATGACGAGAAATGCCGATCAGCTTATAGATGATGAGTTTATATATAACAGAGTCAAGGCGGCATGGGATTACCGCAAGGACACAGTGGACACATCATCCTGCCGCGTCATCTTCGGTGAGGCGGATTTCCTGCCGGGAATTGTCGTGGATAAGTATGAGGATGTACTCGTGGTTCAGGCTCTCACACTTGGCATAGAGCGCTTCAAGGAAAAGATAGTAGATGACCTGAAGGTGATTCTGAAGGCGGATGGAATAGCTATACGTGGGGTATACGAAAGAAGTGACGCAAGGGAGCGCGAGAAGGAAGGGCTTAAGACTGTAAAGGGTTTCATAGGTGCTGAGTTCGATACCAATGTCGAGATTGTCGAGAACGGTGTGCACTATATGGTGGATGTTGTGAATGGCCAGAAGACAGGATTTTTCTTAGACCAGAAGTACAACAGACTTGCAATACAGAGACTATGTAAGGGAAAGAGGGTCTTAGACTGCTTCACCCACATGGGAACCTTTGCTCTCAATGCCGGATTTGCAGGTGCAGCGGACGTCACAGGACTTGATATATCCGAGTATGCGATACAGCAGGCGGAAGCCAACGCAAAGCTCAATGGACTTGATGGGACAGTACATTTTAAGTGCGCGAACGTCCTCGATGAGCTGCCGCGTCTTGCAGCAGAGGGAGAGAAGTATGATATTGTAATACTTGATCCGCCTGCATTTACTAAATCGCGTGAGGCAACAAAGAATGCGATAAAGGGCTACAGAGAGATTAACATGAAGGGCCTGAGGCTTGTCAAGGACGGAGGATACCTTGCGACCTGCTCATGCTCACATTTTATGACACAGGAGCTGTTTACCAAGACCATCAAGGAGGCGGCGCAGAGCGTCCATAAGCGTCTAAGACAGGTGGAGTTCCGCACACAGGGACCGGATCATCCGATACTGTGGGCTGCGAATGAATCCTATTATCTTAAGTTCTACATTTTCCAGGTTGTGGATGAGCATTAGAGCTCATCGGCGGACATGGTATGTTTGTTAATAAGAACAGGGAAAAGATTTTATATGAAATGAGGTATAAGAGGCAATGAAACAACATGAGGCAAAGAGAAGTTCTTTTTCCGGCAGGATAGGATTTGTTCTCTCAGCGGCGGGGGCTTCCGTGGGATTGGGGAATATCTGGAGATTTCCGTATCTGGCGGCGAAATATGGCGGAGGAATTTTCCTTGTAATATATATTATTCTGGCATTGACGTTTGGCTATACAATGATAATAGCGGAGACAGCATTGGGGCGAATGACACGGAAAAGTCCTGTGGGAGCGTACGCCTCCTTCGGCAAGTCAAAATTGGCTAAGGCAGGGGGATGGATAAATGCGATTATCCCAATCCTCATAGTCCCGTACTATTCGGTAATCGGCGGTTGGGTCATAAAATATCTTGTCGGATACGTCACAGGGCAGACACAGGCTCTGGCGGTGGACGGATATTTTTCGGAATTTATCTCTGCTGGTGCTTCGACGGAGATTTACTTTATCATATTTGCCTTGATTGTGCTGGGCATTATTTTTGCGGGTGTGCGTAACGGAATTGAGCGTGTTTCTAAGTTTATGATGCCGATTCTGGTAATCTTATCGCTGATAATCACCGTGTATTCGGTGACAAGACCGGGGGCACTGGCAGGTGTCAAATATTTTCTGGTGCCTAATGTGAGCAATTTCTCATGGATGACAGTGGTAACGGCTATGGGGCAGATGTTTTATTCGCTCTCAATTGCAATGGGTATTCTGATTACATTCGGCTCATACATGAAAAAGGAAAATTCAATCGAGGAGTCGACAAAGCAGGTTGAAATTTTTGATACAGCGATTGCAATGATAGCAGGACTTATGATTATTCCGGCTGTGTTCGCGTTCTCGGGTGGTGATGCTAAGACACTTCAAGCCGGATCGGCACTTATGTTTATCACTATTCCAAAGGTTTTTGCAAGTATGGGTTTTGGAACTTTTGCAGGGGTTATGTTCTTCCTGCTGGTTCTCTTTGCCGCACTCACAAGTTCAATAGCGTTGACGGAGAGTGCAGTTTCCACATTTGAAGATGAGTTTGGATGGAATAGAAGGAAATCCACGGTCATTATCGGCGTGATTATGTTGGTGCTTGGAAGTCTGTCTGCCCTTGGTTACGGATTTCTTGCCGATGTAAAGATAATCGGAATGCAGTTTTTGGACTTTTTCGATTTTCTCACCAACACTGTTATGATGCCGATTGCGGCTATAGCAACGTGTCTGTTCGTGTCAAGAGTTGTCGGTGTAAAACGCATTGAGGAGGAAGTGACCTACGGTGGAGGCACATTCCGCAGAAAGAAGATATTCTGCTTTATGATTAAGTATCTGTGTCCGATTTTTGCGGCGTTAATTTTGTTAAGCTCTATCGCGAATGCGTTTGGATGGATTTCGATGTGAGGCTGCCAAAGATGGTTAAAATGCATGCTTTGGCAGGCTGCTGCTGAATATTGGAGAAATATATGAATAAAACGACTAAGATACTGCTGATAATTATGGCGGTTTCGCTTGTGCCGCTTGGCATGCTTGGAGCGATGCTGTATTTTGGAGGCACGGCTGATTCACCGGTGGGAGGCACTATAGATTTAAGCAAGGTTACAGCTGAAGCGGGTGGTGGGACATACACCGGTGGCAGTGACAGCACAACAGATGGCAGTATATCGTATGGTACAGTTAACAGCACAACAGATGGTAACATATCAGATGGTGTTGATGCAGGCAGTGCGGGAATGGATGTCACACAGACCACAGCTGACAACGATTACAGTAGCTTCTATGTATCAGAGCTTCCTGACAGTGTGTGGGAGAACATGCAGGGGAAGAGCTATAAGGAGGGCTGCCCTGTTGAGCGTAAAGACCTGCGCTATGTTCATGTCATGTATGTGGACTTCGCGGGAAGAAGCAGTGAGGGCGAGCTGGTTGTAAACAAGCTCATTGCGGATGATATACTTGATATATTTAAGCAGCTTTACAAGGCACAGTATCCTATTGAGAGGATAGCGCTTATTGATGAGTACGATGGCGATGATGAGCAGTCGATGAGTGATAACAATACCTCAGCATTCAATTTCAGAACGATAGCCGGAACGGACATTGTATCTGAGCATGGCATGGGGCTTGCGGTGGATGTTAACCCATTCTATAACCCGCAGGTTAAGGAGACGGAGAATGGTGTCGAGGTCAGCCCGGAGGATGCAATAAGCTATGCGGACAGAAGCGGGGATTTTCTGTACAAGATAGACCATGAGGATTTATGCTACAAGCTGTTCACGGAGCATGGATTTGAGTGGGGCGGTGACTGGGAGACGTGCAAGGACTACCAGCACTTTGAGTATGTAACACAATAAAATTTTTGGCAATAAACTGGGATACAGCATTAAGTGGCATGTATAAAGCTTAGCGGTAAAAGCATTAAGGAGCATGCACAAAGACCGGCAATGTCAGGCATGAAGAGACGCGCAGGCTGATAGTAATATCAGTATGCGTCATACAGGAGGTATAATATGGACAGCACGAATGAGTATTACAGAATGTTAAATGCACTTTCAAAGATATACATATCAATTTACACCTTTGATTTGAAAAAGGATATTGAGTATCCTTTTAAATCAAATGAATATATAGATATGTGGTCAAAGAATGTCGAAGGGGCGCAGAACAAGACATATAATACCGTGAAGAACCTGACAGAGGAAAAACATGTCGATATGATGCTGGAGTTTGTCAACATGTCCACTCTTGATGAGAGGATGAAGGGGAAAAGCGATATTGCGATTGTCTTTAAGGGAAAGATTAACGGCTGGTGCAGGGCAAGATTTATCGCAATCGACTATGACGAGGACGGAAGCCTGCACAATGTCGTATATACAGTAGAATGCATAGATGAGGAGAAGCGGAAGGAAAACTATCTAATGTATCTTTCGCAGACAGACCTTATGACAAGCCTTTATAACAGGGGTTATGGCGAGCAGAGCATAAAGGAGCTTCTGGTTAAAGAGAAAAAAGGGCTGTTCTGTCTGTTTGACGTGGATAAATTCAAGAGTGTGAATGATAAATACGGACATGATATAGGCGATAAAGTACTGATTGCTATTGCCACTGCGATGAAGAAGGCACAGCGTGAGGATGACATATCAATGCGCCTTGGCGGTGATGAGTTCGCGATGTATTTCCGCAATATAGACACAGAGGAGGATGCCAAGCTTGTCATAGAGAGGCTGTTCTCTGAGATAGAGAAGATACATGTCGAGCCGATGGAGGAGCAGATACATATAAGCCTTGGCGCTGCATTTTATAAGAAGGACATGAATTTTGACATGCTGTATAAGATAGCGGATATCGGTGTGTATGAGAGTAAAAAGAGCCTTGGAAACCGGATGACCATTGTTGAAAATGATATTATATTATAATCATGCAAAGATGTTGGGGTCAAAACATGCTCTATAAACTTAG
>DNFT01000064.1 GCA_003486385.1 Eubacterium sp.
CCAGTTTTTCAATTCTATCAAAGGTAATATCTCCTTCAACATTCTCCTTCTCAAGCTGTGTAACTTCATTCACACGCTCTTCGGCTGCCCTCACATACTTAAGCAATGGGGCAACATTGAGTATTGGAACAGCAGCACTTCTCAGCTTTTCATAGTACAACAGCATCATCGTGATTGTACCTATCGAAATGGGACAGGGGTCTGACCCCTGTCCCATTTGTCTAGCCCTTGAGTTCAATTCTTGTAAGCGCTCTCTTCAGCGCATACTCAGCTCGTGCCACGTCTATCTCGCCCTCGTGGGAGGATAGTCTGCGCTCAGCTCTGATTTTCGCCTCGTTGGCACGGTTAACGTCTATCTCGTCCGGCCACTCGGCAATCTCAGCAAGCACCATAACGCTCTTCTTTCCTATCTCAATGAAACCGGAGTGAAGAGCTGCCGCCTTGACATTGCCTTCCGCATCATGGATATGTGCAACGCCCGGTTCAAGTACCATAGCTGTAGGTGCATGGTCGGCATATATACCGACCTGCCCCTCTGTAGTGTTAAGCTCAACCATAGTGCTGTCCCCGGCAAAGAAGGTTCTGTCAGGTGTTATTATTTTAAGTTCAAATAATTTGTCTGCCATCTAATCAACTCCCGTCAGGTTATTTGTTAACCTTGGCAAGCACATCCTCAATACCGCCGCAATTTAAGAAGTAGCTCTCAGGAATGTCGTCATACTTTCCTTCAAGAATCTCCTTAAAGCCCTGAATGGTATCAGCAACAGGAACATAACGTCCCTCAAGTCCTGTGAACTGTCCTGCTACGAAGAATGGCTGTGAAAGGAATCTCTGTACCTTTCTTGCTCTTGCAACAACAAGCTTATCGTTCTCGGAAAGCTCATCCATACCAAGAATGGCGATGATATCCTGAAGCTCCTTATATCTCTGAAGAATCTCCTGAACTGCTCTTGCTACCTTGTAGTGCTCCTCACCTACGATACGTGGGTCAAGGATTCTGGATGTTGACTCAAGAGGGTCAACAGCAGGGTAGATACCAAGCTCAACGATACTTCTTGAAAGAACCGTGGTCGCATCAAGATGTGCGAATGTGTTCGCAGGAGCCGGGTCCGTAAGGTCATCCGCAGGCACATATACAGCCTGAACGGAGGTGATGGAACCGTTCTTGGTGGATGTAATACGCTCCTGAAGAGCACCCATCTCTGTCTGAAGTGTAGGCTGGTAACCCACGGCTGAAGGCATACGTCCAAGGAGTGCGGACACCTCCGAACCTGCCTGTGTAAAACGGAAAATATTATCGATGAAGAGAAGGACATCCTTACCACCCTGGTCACGGAAGTGCTCAGCCATTGTAAGTCCTGTAAGTCCTACTCTCATTCTCGCTCCTGGCGGTTCGTTCATCTGACCAAATACCATGGTAGTCTTGTTGATAACGCCCGACTCCGTCATCTCATGGTAGAGGTCATTTCCCTCTCTGGTACGCTCGCCAACTCCTGTAAATACAGAATATCCACCATGCTCTGTGGCTATGTTACGGATAAGCTCCTGAATAAGAACTGTCTTACCAACTCCGGCACCACCGAAAAGTCCAATCTTACCACCCTTCTGGTATGGACAGAGAAGGTCTACTACTTTAATACCTGTCTCAAGAATCTCAGTCTGTGTGGACTGCTCCTCAAAAGCAGGTGCCTTTCTGTGAATAGGCATATATTCCACGCCCTCAGGTGCAGGCTTATTGTCGATAGCTTCACCAAGGACATTAAAAATTCTTCCAAGTGTCTTCTCACCAACCGGAACACTTATAGGAGCGCCTGTGTCGACTGCCTCCATTCCTCTTATCAGACCATCAGTCGAACCCATGGCTATACATCTTACTGTATCATCACCCAGATGCTGTGATACTTCTGCCGTAAGAGTCTCACCATTGCCGCGGTCTATCGTGATAGCATTCAGGATATCCGGAAGCTTTCCATCCGGAAACTTAATATCAAGAACCGCACTGATAACCTGGGTAATCTTACCCTTGTTTTTCTCGGCCATTGTGTCTCTCCTTCTAAAATTATTTTAACTTATCGCATTCGCTCCTGCGATAATCTCAGTCAGCTCCTGTGTAATAGAGCCCTGTCGCGCTCTGTTATACATAAGGGATAAGTCTTCAATCATCTCATCCGCATTGCTTGTCGCATTGTCCATTGCTGTCATACGTGCACCGTTCTCACTCGCAACCGATTCAACAAGAGCACCATATATAAGACTGCTGACATACTTAGGAATAATGATGTCAAGAGCTTCCTGTTCTTCCGGCTCATACTCCATGACAGAGCCATCCATAAGCTCCTCCTTATCTCCATCCTTAAGCTGTATGTCATCAGCGCTGATAGGAAGCAGCTTGATAAACACAGGAACCTGGCTCACTGTATTCATAAAGCATGTATAAGCAAGATAGATTTCACTCACCTCTCCGCTCGTATATGCACCAAGAACGTCTGCAGCTATGTCCATAGCATCCCTGTACATCGGTTCGTTGATGACATCCGAATAATCAGCCTTTATATCGTAGCCTCTTCTTGCAAGGTAATCCTTTCCCTTGCGGCCTATAGAATATACAAGCATATCCTCCCTGGCAATGCCGCTTGAGATAACCTGCTTTATTATATTCGTGTTGTAACCGCCTGCAAGACCTCTGTTGGAGGTGATTACAATGACAGCCTTCTTCCCAGTACCTGCATTGTTAAGGTACTTGTGGTTGATAGAGCCGCTCCTTGCAATCATCGTGGTGACAGCCTTGTACATAGCATCAAAATACGGCTTGGAATTCTCCGCTCTGCTTCTCGCCTTCTGGAGCTTAACCGTGGCAACAAGCTTCATAGCCTTGGTAATCTGACCGGTGCTCTGAATACTTTCCTTGCGCCTTTTTATATCTCTCATTGATGCCATACCGATTACCCCCTATCTTATCGGAACTGCTTCTTGAACTCATTGATAGCGTTAACAAGTTCTTTTTCAGTATCCTCGGACATAACCTTGGTGTCCTTTATAGTCTGAGGTATCTGTGGATACTTCGTATCGATAAAGGCAAAAAGCTCTGTCTCAAATCTTCCGATAGCGTCTGTCGGTATGTCAATAAGGAGCTTTCTTGTAACCGCATAGATAATAATAACCTGATATTCAACAGGCATTGGCTTATACTGCGGCTGCTTTAACACTTCCTTAATTCTCTCACCCTGTGCAAGCTTCTCCTTGGTATCGGCATCAAGCTCTGAGCCGAACTGTGCGAATGCCGCAAGCTCTCTGTACTGTGCAAGCTCTGTTCTGATTGGAGCCGCAATCTTCTTGATAGCCTTAATCTGTGCGGCACCACCAACTCGTGATACGGACAGACCGGCATTTATCGCAGGACGGAAGCCTGAGTTAAACATCTCTGTCTCAAGATATATCTGACCATCTGTTATGGAAATAACATTGGTAGGAATATACGCAGAAACATCTCCTGCCTGTGTCTCTATGATAGGCAGAGCCGTAAGTGAGCCTCCGCCAAGCTCATCCGAAAGCCTTGCCGCACGCTCAAGAAGTCTTGAATGGAGATAGAATACATCTCCCGGATAAGCTTCACGTCCCGGCGCTCTCTTAAGAAGAAGTGAAAGTGTACGGTATGCGGCAGCATGCTTACTGAGGTCATCATATACTACAAGCACATCCTTGCCTGCCTCCATCCACTCCTCGCCGATGGCGCAGCCTGAATATGGAGCAATATACTGAAGCGGAGCAAGCTCACTGGCTGTGGACGCAACGATTGTTGTATAGTCCATTGCTCCGTATTCTTCAAGTGTCTTTACAATATTGGCAACAGTTGACGCCTTCTGTCCTATAGCTACATAGATACAGTAAACACCCTGTCCCTTCTGGTTGATAATCGTATCGATAGCTATCGCCGTCTTACCTGTCTGACGGTCACCGATAATAAGCTCACGCTGGCCTCTTCCGATAGGAACCATGGCATCGATAGCCTTGATACCTGTCTGAAGCGGTGTGTCAACAGACTTTCTTGCGATAACACCCGACGCAACTCTCTCAATCTTTCTATACTTATCTGTCTGAATAGGTCCTTTTCCGTCGATAGGCTGTCCAAGTGCATTTACTACACGTCCAAGCATTGCGTCCCCGACAGGAACCTCAACAACTCGTCCGGTAGTCTTGACTGTATCGCCCTCGCTTATGCTCTTATTGTCACCGAGAAGAACTACACCTACATTGTCCTCCTCAAGGTTGAGAACCATGCCGTATACATCCCCCGGAAACTCCAAAAGCTCGCCCTGCATGGCTTTTGCCAGACCATGAACACGGGCAATACCATCCGCTACCTGGATTACAGTTCCGACATCAGACACCTCAAGCTCAGACTTGTACTGCTTAATCTGTTCCTTAATGACTGAGCTGATCTCTTCTGGTCTTAAATTCATAAGGCTCTTGCACCTTCCTTCTTATATTCTACATACCGCCTGCCGTCCTACGCGAGCTGAATCTTATTAAGCTCCTTGGTAAGCTCTGCAAGCTTAGTCTTAATACTGGTATCCACAACTCTGTCTCCAATGCGGATGACCATGCCTCCAATGAGGCTCTTGTCTACGGAATAGTTCATCTCCAGCTTCTTAAAAGCTGTAGTGTCGAGTATTCTCTTCTCAACCTCCGCCTTCTGCCTGTCCGACAGCTCCATAGGGGTTGCCACACTGACAATACCTATCTTAAGGTAATCCTTTACGGCTGTGATAAAGTACTCGAGTATTCCCCGGATATCGTTCTGCCTGTCCTTCTCGACTGCAAGAACGATAAGCCCTGTGATATCCTTCCTCACGCGGGAATCGAAGATGCTCTCCATAGTCTTTACCTTGTCGGTTTTACTTATCTTAGGATTATTTAAAAAGTCGGTAAGCTCACCGTTCTCCTTAAATACCTCCAAAACAATCTGTACCTCATCAAGATATTCGGCAGCACTGCCGCTCTCGATGGCGAGCTCATAAAGAGCCTGTCCGTACGCTGATGCTGCTAATTTTGCCATGTATCATCACCCATTTCACGAAGCGTCTCGTCAACCAATGACGCCTGAATGTCTGTGTCAATTGAAGCAGATACCACCTTGCCGGCAAGAGCCGATGCAAGAGCTATCATTTCCTTCTTCATATCATCGGCTGCACCCTTCTTCTCTAAGAGAACCTCATTGTGTGCTCTCTCAATAATGTGGGCAGCCTCGGTCTTAGCCTCTTCTATAATCTGTTCCTCTCTCGCAAGTGCACGCTTTCTCGCATCCGCAAGAATAGCCTCCACTTCCTTATCCACCTCTTTCAGCTTAGCCTCATACTCAGCCTTCATGGCCTGTGCATCCTGCATGTCGGTCTTAGCCTTCTCGATGTCGTCAGCGATGCCTTCCTTACGCTTGTTAAGGAAATTCCTCACCGGATTGAACATCAGGTATGAGCCTGCCAGAAAGAGAATAAAGATGTTAACCGCCGTTATAACCACATCCTGGATAAGCTGGGGATCTAGGTTGAACATTCTTTCCAAGGTCTTGCCTCCCTTCGCCTATTATTCTCGTTAGCTTAACCCTTAAAAAATCAAAGCTTTCCGATAAGTGGGTTGGCAAATAAGAGAATAATCGCAACCGCAAATCCGTAAAGACCTGTTGTCTCGGCTACCGCCTGTCCAAGAAGCATGGTAGATGTGATATCTGACTTAGCTCCCGGATTACGTCCTACCGCTGCTGCTGCGTGGCCTGCTGCGATACCCTGTCCTATACCAGGTCCGACACCGGCTATCATTGCAATACCTGCACCTACTGCTGAACATGCTAATACTAATGCTCTTCCATCAATCATTTTTAATTCCTCCTGAAAATGAAATTATATTGTTTTTTAGATTTAACTTATTCATCTGCAATCTTATCGTTGATATATACCATCGTAAGCATACAGAATACATATGTCTGAATTGCTCCTGAGAACACATCAAAATAAACATGAAGTGCAGCCGGAAGTCCCAGCTTAAGGAATATCGGCAGCAATCCGTAAATCAGTCCCATCATAACAGTACCTGACATAATGTTACCAAAAAGACGGAGAGATAATGAAAGCGGGACTGCGAACTCTCCTATCAGGTTAATAGGGAAAAGAAGCGGAACCGGCTGGAAAAGGCTCGTAAAATGCTTTCCCTTATTCTTGGCAATGCCACACCCCTGCACAAGTGCAAAGGTAATAAGACCTAGTGGTAATGTAACACCGTAATCTGCCGTCGGCGGTCTTAAGCCTAACAGACCGGACAGGTTGCAGAACAGTATAAACATGAATATCGCACAGATATAATTCACAAAGCGTCTTGCGTTCCTGCCCATAATAGACGCAACCATATTGTCTATGGTCTGAACATACATCTCTATGATATTCTGGAATGTACCCGGAATCTGTTTTGCGTGTTTCATCGTATGATGAGCGCATATCATGATAATAAGTATAATTATCGTCACGATAAACATTGCCACATGGGTTGTCGTAATATACAACTCCTGCCCAAACAGCGTGTATTTAAACACACCATGAATCATGAAATCAGCATCTGCCAATATCATACCCGGGAATTGTCCTGACACGTTATCAACCTCCTTGCTTTTTTTTAGTTGCTTTTTCTATAAGCCTGTGTGTTAAAGGCTGGGCATAGGTCGCCACCTTGAGTCCGAAGAAACCGACAAATGTGGTAATAAGATTCAGCCATCCGAAATAGCTTATCGCACCTAGCACTGCCACCGCCGCAAGCATCCTTCCAACCGAAGAAAATGCAAGAAATGCCGAATGTCCCTTCTGCATGTGCATAGCCTTATATATGGTATGCTTCATTGAAAACAACATCAGAACTCCTGCTACTGTGCCAACGAGCAGTCCTCCCTCGCCCCTTAACTTGTCTTTGGTAAAAATAAGAACAAATATTGATGCTATGACAAAGTATGCTGCCATGCCGATAAGCACCTCACTAATGGTCTTTTTTGTTGTGTCTGTCATTCACGTCTCTCCCTGTTTCCGGATTTGAACCAGGCTTTGAAGCAGCTGAAGCCCCCAAAGCCTTCTTAGCCATGAGATAGCAGTTTCTCATTCCTGCCGCCATTCCGAGAAACAGCAGCGGAATAACCACCCATGTTCCTATGAATTTTCCAATCCATATACCAATAAACAAGCATAAAAATGTCGGAACCATGACATTAATCCCAAGCTGGGAAATAAGAGCTAGATTCTTATATACATTATGCTTCTTATCCGCCATGCCGTTCCTCCATCTCATAAAAGCTTACTGGAACTATTATACTATTTTCCCAATCGAAAGTCTATTAAATAATTAAAAACTTTGCGAATCGTGACCCCAAAGCTTAATATATTTCTGTAAATTATTGAATTTTTTGTATAAATTTGGTATATTTGTTGTACATATATTTAAAGCAGCTATCCGGACTGCCGGCCGGCAGCGGAATGGAGACTAATTATGAAGAAACCTGTTCTTTTTCGTAAAAGATATATCCCATCAGAAATAGTTGAGCTCAAGGATGATATCATTCTGTACCGTGATGATTCAATGCTCATAACACGCTGGACCACACTCAAGCCAAGGCATGATATAGCCGGCGGAATCTCTTTGTACCTCATCGACAAGGGTTGCAAGATATCCCGGATTCACGATGCCTTCGGCAGATTTCTCCACTACTACTGTGACATAATACACACAGATTATTCTGCCGGGAACGACACCTATATATTCACGGATCTGCTTGCGGACATCATTGTTCACCGCGATAACAGGTATTCCGTTGTAGACCTTGATGAACTTGCAGAAGCGCTTAAGACCTCACTTATAAACGCAGACACTGTATGCGAGGCTCTGTGCTCAACAGACAGACTTATACGCTGTATTGATAATGGGGAATTTCACAGCTATACAAATCTGATAGAGCGCTATGTGTCACTCTGAGATAATCGGAGTGGCATATAGCGCTCTTTCTTTTTTACATACGTTTCCATAATGCCGGATTCGTAACACGCCTATTTAATGTACGGGTGTATAACGTACTATACCCTTGCCGGGCATCTGTGAAATCTATTTAGTTCCGAATATTCTGTCGCCTGCATCCCCAAGTCCCGGAATAATATAGCCATGCTCGTTGAGCTTCTCATCGCAGGTTCCGATATACATATCCACATCCGGATGATCCTTCTTCATTTTCTCAATTCCTTCCGGTGCTGCGATAATGCACATAAACCTGATATTCTTTATGCCGCGCTGTTTAAGCATTGTAATCGCTGCAGATGATGAGCCGCCGGTTGCAAGCATAGGGTCAACAACAAATACTTCTCTTTCCGCACAGTCCTGAGGAAGCTTACAGTAATACTCAACCGGCTCTAATGTCTCCTCATTGCGGTACAGACCTATATGTCCGACTTTGGCTGCCGGAATCATGGCAAGCATACCGTCAACCATCCCAAGACCTGCCCTTAGGATAGGCACAACAGCAAGCTTCTTTCCCGCCAGTTCCTTGACAGTTGTCTTACAGATAGGAGTCTCAATTTCCACATCCTTGAGCTTCAAATCTCTTGTTGCCTCATAGCACATAAGCATTGCGATCTCACTTATAAGGGTACGGAAATCCTTAGAACCTGTCTCCTTTCTTCTGAGAATTCCAATCTTGTGCTGAATCAATGGATGATCCATAATTACCACTTTACCCATAATGCTGTCCTCCCGTTTTTTATTAATTCTCAAGCATGTTGATACGTCTGATATGTCTTTCCTCATTGGAAAATTCCGTTGTTAAAAATGTCTCCGTAATCTTAACCGCAAGTCCCGGACCGATTACTCTTCCGCCAAGTGCAAGCACATTGGCATCATTATGAAGCCTTGTCGCCTCTGCCATAAAGCAGTCCGTACAGAGTGCTGCCCTGATTCCCTTAATCTTATTGGCAGCTATCGATATTCCTATTCCTGTTCCGCAGATAAGAATACCCTTGTCGCAGGTTCCATCATTGATTGCTGCACATACCTTCCTGGCATACTCAGGATAATCAACACTCGCCTCACTGTAGCTTCCAAAATCCTTGTATTTATATCCCTTCTTGTCAAGATATGCCATAATCTCCTGCTTTAACGCAAATCCACCCTGGTCACAACCAATTGCTATCATTATTTCCTCTTTTCCTAGGTACAACGGATTCAGACGGCTATCCGCCATTCGGTTCGCGGCATAGCTTATTTTGCATACATCCGCCATACTTATATTATTTTTTAAACTTCCCCATTTTCAATCCGGGTAAGCTTATTATCTACCTTATGGAGCCATTCTATCATAGACTCACAGCATTCCACATAACTGTCCATCTCCTTGCCATAAGGATCCGGTATCTCGCCCGCCTCACCGGCAAACTCGGAAACTGTATATAAATCCTTAGGAGCATACGTCTCTATCACCATTTCTTTTTCCTTGTTACCGATGGCGAGTATCAGCGTTCCCTCCGGAATATCCTCCTCCGTAAGTGCGACAGAGGTCCTATTATCAAGAATGATTCCCTTCTGTCTCATAACCGCTATCGCCTTGGGATTAACCGGCTCCGGAAACAGGACAATAAGTCCTCTTGAAATTATCTCAATATCCTTGTGAACCGTGATATGCTTCATCAGAAGCTCCGCCATCGGTCCCATACAGGTATTATTCATACTGACAAAAACAATTCGATTATATTTTTTCATGCAAAAGGTGAACCCTGATGTTCACTGCTCCTTATTTTATTCCACGTTTTCGATATGGTGCCCTGCTGCCTTAATAAGCCTGTTCATGACTGCCTGTCCGAAGCTGTCCTCCGCAAAGCCCTCCGACAATATTATATCCACATCTATATGGTCAAAATGTCTGAGCACGTCAAAAAGATGAGCTGCCACCTCATGTTCATCGCAGCGGCTTCCGACCACAACAACCTCACCTGAGGTATACCTGTGTTCATTCTCCGTGCTTGAAAGGATTCCGACCTTGAGCCCCTTCCTTTCATTCTCCCCGGCAAGCTCATTGATTTTTTCGACAACCTTGTCATTGTCACCCTCAAAAATCGTAAGCTCAGCCTTCGGCGCATAGTGCCTGTACTTCATGCCCGGTGCCTTAGGTCTTCCCTGAACCGTAGAATGGGCAAGCACCGTCGGGTCAAAGCTCACATCGCCAAGCACATCCCTTATCATGTCGGCAGTCACATATCCCGGTCTTAGTATCATCGGAACATCGGAGGTCATATCTACTATAGTAGATTCAATACCTATCTCTATAGCACCTCCATCAATAATCATGTCAATCCTTCCGTCCATGTCCTCAATGACATGCTCAGCCCTCGTCGGGCTGGGGCGTCCCGAGAGATTCGCGCTCGGTGCCGCTATATATACGCCTGAATCCTTGATAAGCTTCGCCGCAACCGGATGGCTCGGCATTCTTACAGCCACCGTGTCAAGCCCTCCCGTTGTGCCGTAAGGAACTATCTCCTTCTTCTTAAATATCATCGTGAGAGGTCCCGGCCAGAAGGTATCCGCAAGCTTGTAAGCACTGTCCGGAATGTCATAGGCAAGCTCATCAAGAGCGGCTATATCCGCTATATGCACAATCAATGGATTGTCGCTCGGGCGTCCCTTGGCACTGTATATCTTGTGTGCCGCATCCTCCTTTAGCGCATCTCCGCCGAGTCCGTACACCGTCTCTGTTGGGAATGCCACCAGACCGCCGTTTTTTAGTACTTCCCCTGCCTGTGCAATCACTTCATCCGCATTATTTTCGTCTATCTTTAAAATTCTAGTTACCATAAATTTCGACCTTATATATCATTTTATTTTACCTGTTCAGCTCTCACTTCTGCCATTAATCAGCTTGTCAAACTAATGTTGTACTCACTTACATATTTACAAGTGCCTGCTTTACATCCTCAGCGTGAAGCCTGTCAAGCTTATCCTGTGCCGCGACCACATCAATAACTGATTTCAATAGCTTGTCCATGTCCGAACCGTCCGTGTAATCCGCCGCCGCATAATAGCCAATCCTCTTGTCATGTATCATCTTGTATACTTTATTTTTATCTCCTGTCACCGGATTGTATACACCGATCGAATACCCGCCATTGGCATTCACAAGCTTCATGCATGGCACATCCGTGTCGCTGTCACCGATGTAGACCATGTTCTTAAACGGTATCCTTATGTCCTCCGGTGCGAAATAATCATTTACTGCCGGATCATTTATATCAAGCACACCCTTGGATATTCTGAAAAGGTACTGCGTCTTGTTGGTATAATTCACCACCTGCGCCGGCCACTTCACCATTCCGTTCTCATCAAAATAGAAGCTGCTGGCATATATGCGCTCGAACGCTCCCTCCTTGGCAATCTTCGTGCCCTCTATCATCTCCTTAAGTCCTGAGGAGATAATATAATGTTCCACCTTGACGCCATGCTCAAGGCCATACTGTCTCAATCTCTCAAACCAGCCGTCAACACCGTCAAACAGCTTCACCTTCGAGCCATACTCCTCAAGCGCAGCGTGGCTGAAATCAAGATTTCCCTCCGCCTCCTGCACCATCTTGTACATATATGAAAGGTTACTGTCCATATTATTTTCTCTGGCAAGCTCCCCTGTCTCCTTCCAGAACTCCGCAACATCATAGCCCACAGACTGTATAAAGCCCTGCGCCTGCATATCATCAGGCGAAAGTGTCTTATCGAAGTCGTAACAGATAGCTACTATCGGAAGTCTCTCCTGCTTACCCTCATTAGGCATATATTAAAATCCTCTTTTCCACGTAAAATGCTATAGATATGATACGCTTTACATAATATTTTGTCAAGAATGCACAAAATACCATAGTCCATCCTCTCAGTGCACTCACGGCTTATCCCTTTAGATTTTTGACAAAACGCTGTAAATGTATTTTCTGTTCCTTCAAATCCGAGCCAAAATCATGCTTTGGAATATATATCTGTATGCCGCCACACAAAATGGATTTTTACCTGTATTCATATCAGACCTCTCCCACAGGCTTCCACTATAAGCTTCTGCCACGCGTCAATCAACCGCTCCAAAGAAAATGCCGCGTTCGCAGGGCTTGTTGACGGAAGCACAACAGCCTCAATACCTATATTATTCTGTTGATATTTCTTATAATATTTACCGGATGTGTTTCCGTTACAAAATATCTTAGTGATTTTCGAGTTATTTATTATCGGCTCAATGTCTGTCGGTACAACATTCTTAATACTGCTGTCGCTCGACCCCACAATATCGCAGCTGTATATCGTATCCCACAGTGCAATATGGTGCTTATGTAAAAGCTCCTTCTTCTCATCAATCGTCATAGGAACATTTTCATCTGTAAGCGCCGCCATTACCTTCCAGAAACGGTTCTGCGGATGCCCATAGAAGAACAGCTGCTCTCTGGACTTCACCGAGGGAAGGCTTCCAAGTATCAGAATCGTTGAGCTTTCATCATACAACGGTGGGAACGGATGCACTATATGCTCGTACTTGGGACAGGTGTCAGACCCCATGTCCCAGCAAACTGGGACACTGGGGTCTGACACCTGTCCCAGCTTATTGCTTTTATGACATTTTGTCTGCATGACATTCACTCCTTGTCAGTTATTTTCCGCCTGCGGCGGGCTGCCTAAGCTATTATAAAAAAAGCACAGGTATTCAGATGCTATTTTATCTGAAAACCTGTGCTTTTTCAAGCTGGGACATGAATCAGAATCCAATCCCGGAATATCACTATTTACCGCTCTTTGACAGCCTTCTTCTGTTAAAGACTGCGAATGCCGCAACAGCCACACTTAAAACAGTAAACACAATAAGTATCGGCACAATACCACCTGTGATGTATCCGGTGTTCGCACTCTGTGCCGGTGCAGTAAGACCTCTGTCTGCTGCCTGCTTCCAGCCGATTATAAACGGCGAAGCACTGGTAATGTGTATCTTAAGCCCATCTGCGGTCTTTTCAGGTTCAAAAAACTCCATTGTGCCCGAAGCAGCTCCGTTGACATTAGTTGTAATAAGATGTCCTATAATAAAATCATAATTATCCTTGTCAATGCCTTCCGGATATGGAATCAAAATGTCCACTCCACCATCAGGTGCACAAAAAAAGCCGGGACAGGGGTCAGACCCCATGTCCCGGCTTGCTGGGACATGGGGTCTGACCCCTGTCCCGGATATGTTTAGTTTATGTCGTGCTTGCCAACCTTACGATAACGGTAGACCGCTCTCGCAAGCGAAGCCTGTGATACATGGTACTCCTGAATGCTCTGCTTCTGGCGGAGCTGCTCCTTGGCACGTTCCATTGCCGCCTTGGCACGAACCTCGTCAATATCCTCCGGACGCTCGGCAGTATCGACAATCATGGTTACACGATTATTTGCAATATAGACAAATCCGATACCGACAACCGCATCAACATACTCTTCACTGCCCTCCGGCTTGAAGCGGACATCTCCGATTGTTGTGGCAATCGCCATGTTCTGGTGATGTGCCATGATTGCTATCTCGCCGTCTAAGCCCGGAACTACAAGGATATCTGCCTTACCGGAAAAGAACACCTTGTTGGAGGCTAATATCTTAAGATAAAATGAGCTCATCTTACCCCGCCTCCTTTACTGCTGCTCCATCATTTTCTTTGCCTTCTCAACAGCCTCATCTATTGTTCCGACATTGAAGAAAGCAGCCTCCGGATACTCGTCCATATCACCGTCTATGATTGCCTTGAAGCCTCTGATTGTCTCCTTTACAGGAACGTACTTACCCGGAACTCCGGTGAAGTTCTCAGCAACATGGAACGGCTGTGATAAGAAACGCTGAATCTTTCTTGCACGATATACGGTAATCTTATCCTCGTCGGAAAGCTCCTCCATACCAAGAATAGCGATGATATCCTGTAACTCCTTATACTTCTGAAGCATAGCCTGAACCTTACGTGCTACCTCATAATGCTCCTCACCTACAACATCTGCCTCGAGAATTCTTGAGGTTGACTCAAGCGGGTCAACAGCCGGGTAGATACCCTGCTCAACAATCTTACGGGAAAGAACCGTAGTCGCATCAAGATGTGCGAATGTAGTCGCAGGCGCAGGGTCTGTAAGGTCATCGGCAGGAACGTATACAGCCTGTACCGATGTAACGGAGCCCTTCGTTGTGGAGGCGATTCTCTCCTGAAGCTCACCTACCTCTGTTGCAAGTGTAGGCTGATAACCTACGGCTGAAGGCATACGTCCGAGAAGTGCGGATACCTCTGAACCTGCCTGTACGAAACGGAAAATATTATCAATGAAGAGAAGCACGTTCTGGTGTTCCTCATCACGGAAATACTCAGCCATTGTAAGTCCTGTCTCAGCAACTCTCATACGCGCTCCAGGTGGTTCGTTCATCTGACCGAATACCAAGGCAGTCTTCTCGAGTACGCCTGATTCTTTCATTTCTGACCAGAGGTCATTACCCTCTCTTGAACGCTCTCCTACTCCTGTGAATATGGAATATCCGCCATGCTCTGTGGCTATATTCCTGATAAGCTCCTGAATGAGGACTGTCTTACCAACTCCGGCTCCACCGAAGAGACCGATCTTACCACCCTTCGCATAAGGAGCCAAAAGGTCGATTACCTTGATACCTGTCTCGAGCATCTCGACAACAGGACTCTGCTCCTCGAACGTAGGCGGCTCTCTGTGAATTACCCAGTGCTCACCGTCATCAAGTGACTCACCACCATCTATAGTTTCACCTAATACATTGAACAATCTTCCCAAGGTCTGCTTGCCGACAGGAACCTTGATACCTGCTCCTGTAGCCCTTACTTCCATATCCCTGCACAGTCCCTCGCTGGCTGCGAGCATGATACAGCGGACTGTGTTGTCACCTATGTGCTGTGCAACCTCCATAACGAGGTTCTTTCCCTCACAGGTGACCTCTAAGGCATCCTTTATGCATGGAAGGTCGCCGTTTTCAAATACAACGTCGACAACAGGTCCCATAACCTGAACAATCTTTCCTGTATTAACAACACTTGTATTCATTTATTACATGACCTCCTTTCTGGCCTTTTTCTTCTTTTTCTGAGCCTTGGCACCGGCGATTACCTCTGTTATCTCCTGGGTAATCATCGACTGTCTGGCTCTGTTATACTCTATGGACAGATTACGAATCATCTCCGCTGCACTGTCATTAGCTACCTGCATGGCACTCATTCTGGCATTCTGCTCACTGCAGAAGGATTCCATGAGTGCTCCGTATATATAGCCCATGATTACATCCGGTACAATATTGTTAAGAAGCGCATTCGGGGATGGCTGAAGCTCTATCTCCTCGTTGAATACTCCCTGTCTCTCCATCTCATGCTGCATAGCCATATCTCTCGTTATAGGCAGAAGATTAATCATATCAACCTCAGTCGTTATGCTTGATTTCATGTATGTATAGATAACATATACCTCATCAAGCTCTCCTTCCTTGAACTGCTCTACAACCTCCTCACAGATAATTCTGGCTCTGTGAAGTGAAGGATTCTGTGCGGTATAATGGAACTGCTCCGAAACCGGAATATTTTTCTTCTTAAAATACTGTCTTCCTAACTCGCCAACCACGAAGAGCTTGTAGTTCTTACACTGCTCAATCTCTTCCATCGCCTTTTTAAGGACATTATGGTTGTATGCTCCCGCAAGACCTTTATCAGCCGTAACAACGATGAAGCCCTTTATACGGTCTTCCGGTGCTTTATTCGGTCTGACATCCATATACTGGTTCTCGACATCAGGAAGATGCCTTACAACACGGGATACCATGTTGCGCAGAGCGTTAAAGTAAGGCTCCGTCTCTTCAAGACTCTTCTTCGCCTTGCGCAGCTTCGTGGAGGATATCATGTACATAGCGTTAGTGATTTTCATGGTGTCCTGAATACTTTTCATTCGGCTTTGAATTTCACGAGCATTTGCCATGACTTATCCCTCCTTAGCCATATATTCGTCCCTGAAGCTCTTAGCAGCCTCAACGATAGCCTTGTTGAGCTCATCGTCAAGCTTACCGCCGTTTTCTATCTGAGTGATAATCTCCGGGTGGTCTGTCCTTATATGCTCAAGAAGCTTCATCTGGAAATCCTTTACATTTTTAAGCGGAAGAGGAAGCATAACCTTGCCGTTGGCAGCGCAGAGTGTGATTACCTGCTCCGCTGTGCTAAGCGGTCTGCAAAGAGGCTGCTTTAACAGCTCCATGAGCGCATGACCATGCTGTAACTGCTCCTTAGTTGCGTTGTCAAGGTCAGAAGCGAACTGTGTGAATACCTCCATCTCCCTGAACTGTGCGAGGTCGATACGGATACTTCCCGCTGCCTTCTTCATAGCCTTAGTCTGGGCGGCACCACCAACTCGGGATACTGAAAGACCTACGTTAACCGCCGGTCTCATACCTGAGAAGAAGAGGTCACTCTCAAGGAATATCTGTCCATCGGTGATGGAAATAACATTCGTAGGAATGTATGCAGATACATCGCCCGCCTGAGTCTCAATGATAGGAAGTGCAGTGATCGAACCGCCGCCCTGCTCATCGGAGAGTCTTGCCGAACGCTCAAGAAGTCTTGAGTGTAAGTAGAATACATCACCCGGATAAGCCTCACGTCCCGGTGAACGCTCAAGCAAAAGCGACAGTGCTCTGTAAGCTACCGCATGCTTGCTGAGGTCATCATATACGATAAGAACATCCTTGCCCTCATGCATGAAGTACTCTGCCATCGCAGTTCCCGAATAAGGTGCTATGTACTGAAGCGGTGCCGGGTCGGATGCTGTGGCTGATACGATAATTGTATAGTCCATGGCGTCATGCTGCTTTAAGGTATTTACCAGCTTGGCGATTGTCGATGCCTTCTGTCCGATAGCGACATATACGCACACAACATCCTTGCCCTTCTGGTTTAAGATGGTATCGATGGCGATAGATGTCTTACCTGTCTGACGGTCGCCGATGATGAGCTCTCTCTGTCCACGTCCGATAGGGAACATGGAGTCAATAGCGAGAATACCTGTCTCCATAGGAACCGATACCGACTTACGGTCAACAATTGATGGTGCCGGCTGCTCGATAGGGCGATAGCCATTATCCTTTACCGGACCTGCTCCGTCGATAGGTGCTCCGAGTGCATCGATAATTCTTCCGAGGAAGCCCTCGCCAACCGGAATACCTGCTCTCTTTCCCGTACGCGCTACTCTTGAGCCTTCCTTAATCTCTGTATCACGTCCGAAGAGGATACAGCCTATCTCGTCTTTTCTTACATCCTGAACCATACCCTTAACGCCGCAGTCAAATATGACTATCTCGCCGTAGGCCGCATGGTCAATTCCGTTGATATTGGCAATTCCGTCACCGACATAGCTTACCACGCCGACTTCCTTGTCCTGAGCCTCAAGCTCGAAATTGTCAATCTCACTCTTTAATATGGAAATAATATTCTCTGTGCTGGCTGTCGCTCCGATATCCGCCTTGGCAAGCTGTTCCCTGAACTGCTTCATTCTGCCGTTGGTGCTCCAATCGAATACATCGTTGCCTGCCTGAATGACAAAGCCACCGCCGAGGGTCTTATCCTCCTCAAGCTCAAATGTAAACTCTGTTGTGTTATACTGCTTTGCCACGAAGTCCTTGATACCCTGAAGCTGCTCATCATCAGGTGCTGTCACATACTTGAGAGTAACAACGAACTCTCCCTTGCGCTCAGGAGCTGCCTCCCTGTACGCCTTAACTATGTCCTTCCACAGACCTGTGTCAGAATTGTCACACAGAAGCTTTAAAAAGTCTCTTATCTGTAACGGAAAGACCTTCTCAATCACATTGTGCTTGGATGCAAGCGATATTGAAGGATTGGCAAATTCCTCTGCAATCTGCGGTACAGCAGTAAAGATGTCATCTGCCTGTCCCACTATGTTCGCTGCAATATTCAGTTCGCGCAATGTCTTAGCATAATCTTTTGCTGTACTAATCACTTGTTCTCACCCGTCTTTGTCAAAAATTGGTTATAGAGTTCCCTGTCAGCAGCCTCACCCTGTCCTGAAGCCACAACCTTAGCTGTAGCTGCAACAACGAGCTCCTCAATCTGATCCTTGGCCTGCTTGATGGTCTTCTCCTGTTCCTTAACTGCTTCTTTTCTCGCATCGTCCATAAGCTTATCTGCTGCTGTCTTAGCATCCGTAACGATTCTGTCGTACTCTGCTCCTGCCTTAACTCTCGCATCGCTTATAACTGCTGCCTTCTCTTCCTGTGCTCCGCTCAATGCCTGCTCATACTGAACCTTAAGAGCATCTGCATTGTCCTGAGTCGCCTTTGCATCCTCGTACTGCTTATTTATCTCAGCCTCACGCTGTGCGATAATCTTCTTAACAGGCTTAAATAAAAGCTTACGAATGATTACATAGATGATAATCAGGTTGATAACGGTAAATAACAGATTAATATCTATTCTTAACATGCTATCCTCTCCTTATCTTATATTTTTCTAACCTGATTAACCAAGTAAGATGATAATAAGGATAGCTACAACGAAACCGTAAATAGCAGTTGCCTCTGCAAGCGCACCACCTAAAAGTAAAAGCTTTGTTATCTTGCTCTCTGCCTCAGGCTGTCTAGCGACTGCCTCTGTTGCCTTACCTGCTGCGATACCGATACCGATACCGGCTCCTATACATGCTAATGCTGCAATTCCTGCTCCTAATGCAATTCCCATATTTTCCTCCGTTCTGCCGTCTGGCGGCATGTCAATAGATTATTAAATTTACCTTGTCCTGCCTGCCGCAGTGACAGGCTTACATGTGCAGCCGCTTACTCTTCGACTGCTTCCTTAATATAAAGTGATGTCAAAAATACAAATACATATGCCTGGATTAAACCGTCAAAAATATCAAAGTAAAAACTGAATGGTACCGGCAGTACAACCGGAATTAACGACTTAAGCAGCTCCATAATAACGAACGCACCTAATACGTTACCAAAAAGTCGCATACAAAGTGACAACGGCTTGATGAATAACTCAAGAATGTTAATCGGCGTTACAATAGCCATCGGCTGCGTAAAGCTCTTAAGCCAGCCCTTAAAGCCCTTCCTGTGTATTCCCGCGTACTGGACGAGCACAATACTCATAACGGCAAGTGCTGCTGTTACATTGAGATCCTTCGTCGGCGGCTTAACTCCGCACAGACCAATCAGGTTAGCAAAGCCTATGTACAGAAGCACCGAACACAGATATGGCACGAAGGCTTTTCCTTCTTCCCCGGTCATTCCGATGACAAACTTCTCAAGCCAGCCTACAATGGATTCGGCAACAAGCTGTCTCTTGCTCACATTCTTAACCTTCAGCCCTCTTGTGAGGAAAATACACAGTACCAAAAGAATAGCCATGATAACCCATGTAATCACCGTCGACTCGGCAATCGGAATATTAAAGCTTCCGATATGAATGGTAAAGACTGTCTCACAGTTGAGCTCTTCCATTATCTTTTCCTTCAAATCTCCCATGAACTCACTCCTTTCTCTATATTTAGTTTTTATGTAATACGTGGGTGCTTTCTGCGCTCACTGATACATTCACATATTTTACTCACAAAATTTAAAAAAGCAAGTATTAATTTTTTTATCAATGGTACTTTAAGACCATTTAAGTAGGTCATGCCACCCAACAAAAATGCCATTATAAACAAATTTTATAAAAAATTTAGAAAGTGACTACTGGTCATTTATCTAATATGTGATATTATAAGGTTCGTCGACACAAAAATGTCATTGCTCAGGCACTCCTTTGAAAATACTTAGTATTTTGTCGGTGTGCACATTGACTGTGAGCATATAAACTATATAATACTATATATAAGGAAGTCATAAGAAAAGAAAGGGAATTAACTATGAAAAACACATTGACCATCTTCGTGCGGGACTTAAAAAGACTGATAAGAAGTCCTTTCGCTCTGGTTATTGCACTTGGTCTGTGCATTCTGCCATCGCTGTATGCCTGGTTTAACATCTACTCTAACCATGACCCCTACGGCAGCACATCTAACATTAAAATTGCCATAGCCTCCGAGGATGCGGGCTATACTCTTGAGGACGGCACCTACAAGAACATGGGCGCCGATGTCTTGGAAGAACTCAAGACCAATGACAGCATAGACTGGGTTGCATGTGATACCGCAGACGATGTAATTGCCGGAGTTGAAGCCGGAGATTACTATGCAGGAGTCACAATCGGTTCCGACTTTACGGAAAGCATGTACACCGTATTCGACACCAGCTTTAAGAATCCTGTTATTACATATTATGACAACGAAAAGAAGAATGCCATAGCAACCAAGATAACCGATACCGCTGTCGGTTCCCTCCAGCAGACTATCAACACTAAGTTCATTGAGGTTGTTGTAAGCACCATATTCACAGAGACAAACACAATCTCCTCAGATATTGAGGAAAAAGATCGTGCCACCACTCTGAATGATAAGCTTGTCCGTCTTCGTGACAATCTTTCTTCCTATAATAAGACACTCGACATGCTGATAAACGGCAACAGCAATCTTAGCAGCACGCTTAGCGACACCGGTTCCCAGATAAGCACTCTTGCCTCCGGTATAAGCAGTGCGACCGCCAGCCTTAAAAACGCACAGGCCTCCTTTTCTAACAGCCGCACTGCGCTTAGCACATTCAGCACACAGCTTAAAACTACAATCACTGATATGTCTACGTCTCTTGATAATATTGCCACCTTGCTTGACAATACCACTCTTGCACAGGACTCACAGACCCTTGCAGACAGTATTTCCAGGCTTAACGCTGATGTCACCCAGCTCAGCACGCAGATGAAGAGTCTTAAGCTCCTTATTGCGGAATATTATGTTACCAACGCTGACATATCAACCCCACCTGAACTCGGTGTATTAGATACAATTGTAAACCAGATAATAAATACAATCGGTTCTCTTGCCTCACAGGCAGGCGGCAACGGAGTGCTCACACAGGCGGCTGTGGACAGTATGGTGTCCGGAATAAAGTCCTCCCTTACATCCTGTAAAAAGCAGCTTGATGACCTGTATTCCAACTATGTAAACAGTGTTGAGCCACAGCTTAACAGCCTTAATGACTCAATATCCCAGACCTTGTCAAATGTCAACTCCATCATGACAAGCCTTACAAGCGCTCTTAATGATGCAAATGAAATCCTTGACGGCGTCAGCACCACTGTTGATAAATCAAACGAGAGCCTCTCCCAGATTAAAGAGGTTATAGAAAGTGTCATTGAAGAGCTTGACAGTGTTATTGACTGGATAGAAAACACATCTGAGAGTGACAAGATTGATATGGTTACGCAGTTCCTCGGCGGTGACTCGGAGCTGTATGGCGAATTTTTCGCCGAGCCTGTAAATATGGTTACCGAGGAAATCTACCCTGTTGAGAATTATGGTTCCGGAATGACACCTTTCTACACCATTCTGGCACTCTGGGTAGGTGGAACGCTCCTCGTATCACTTGTCAAGGTTCACGCAGACCCTGCAGGACTTGTGAACGTAAAACCACGCCACCTGTTCTTCGGAAGGTACCTCACCTTCTTCCTTCTAGGACAGATTCAGGCAGCTATAGTAGTAATAGGCGATATTCATCTGCTTCACAGCCAGGTGTTAGAACCCGGATTATTCTATCTGGTGGCTGTGCTTGCAAGCTTTACATTCACACTGCTGATATATTCACTTGCCATCTCATTTGGTGACCTCGGCAAAGCTCTCGCAGTCGTTGTCATGGTACTTCAGATTGCAGGTTCAAGCGGAACCTTCCCTATCGAGATGCTTCCGCAGGTATACCAGAACATATACATTTTCTTCCCATTCCCTTACGCAATCAACGCGATGCGTGAGACTGTTGCAGGAATGTATGGTTCAGCTTATATCACCAATCTTGCCCAGCTTATGATATTCGTTGTGGCAGCTCTTGTAATCGGACTTGTAATACGAATACCGTTTATGAAGATTAACCACTTCGTGGAGGAGCGGATGGAAGATACGGGAATGATGTAAATAAAATAAAAGGAGATTGTATATGTCTAGGAAAAAGATAAATCAGAACAATTCGGATATATATGGTGAGCTTGTCGATTTTCAGGACAGGCTTCATGCACAGAATCTGAAGCGTATTCATATAGGTCTGTTATGTGTGCTCATCATCCCGATGATATTCCTTTCACTCATGTTCATAACGGACAGCAACAAGGTTATATGGCTTATTCTGTGGATTGTATCGCTTTTTGCAATATCGTCCTATCTCATTGTTGTCGAGTATGGTGATTATAATCTGCAGCACCGCATCAATTCCATCACAGGCAGTGACGCCGAGCCGGTTCCGCTTCTTGAGTCCGGAATAAATGACATGAATGGAAAGATTGCATCGGTGAAGGCTGAAGCACGCGATATCATAGCCTCCGCCAAGGCGTCGATGAATGTTGACGAGAACGGCAGCGAGTCCGCTGATACCGATGAATACACCTACGACATCGACACTGATATGATAAAAGAGAGTCTCAATGCTTCACAGGATGCCTTAGATGATGCCGATGAAATTTCTTTAGAAAAAGTGAAGAATAAAGACAAAAAGAAGGACAAGAAAAAATCCAAGGACAAGGATAAAAAGAAAGATAAAGATAAGAGGAAAGCTAAGAAATCTGATAAAAAAGAGCCTTCCAAAAAGAAAGACAAAGACAAGAAAAACAAAAAGAAGAATAAGAAATCAAAGAAATCCGCTGACACCGATAACGGTTCAAAAAATATAGCAAAGGAGGACGCATTCGATGAATAAAATACTCAAAGTATTCACCAACGATATGAAAAAAATATCCACCAACGTAATCGCTGTTGTGATTATTCTCGGTCTTTCAATTCTTCCTTCGCTGTACGCATGGTTTAACATTTTTTCCAACTGGGATCCATATGGGCCAAGCTCAACAGGAAATATCAAGGTTGCCGTTGTCTCCGAGGATGCTGGTGCTGAGATATCGGGTCTTGAGATTAACATAGGAAGCACTGTTGTCGATGCCCTGAAGTCCAACAACACCATTGGCTGGGTGTTCACAGATGACACAGAATCGACAATCGAGGGGGTGAAAGCTGGAGATTACTATGCCGCACTTGTTATCCCTTCCACATTTTCTGAGGACATGGTGAGCTTCCTTGGAGGTGACCTTGAGCACCCACAGATTATCTACTATGAGAACGGAAAGAAAAATGCCATTGCACCTAAGATTACACAGAAGGCACAGAAGGCTGTACGCCAGCAGGTCAATGCAACCTTCATAAGCACACTTGCAGAATCGGCAATGAAGGCAGGAAATGTCA
Organism: Eubacterium sp.; assembly: GCA_003486385.1. Lineage (GTDB taxonomy): Bacteria > Bacillota > Clostridia > Lachnospirales > Lachnospiraceae > CAG-882. Next base: position 23,428 of record DNFT01000064.1, read on the forward strand.
TATCCTCAACAGACAGCGATGGTGTAAGCATAGCCGGTACCATGACAGAGAAGCTCACCGCTCTCTCCGATGACATGGACACATATATAAGCATACTCTCATCCTTCAAAGGCATTATGGATTCCGCACAGAGCATAATTGCGACAACTAAGATTATGCTTCCAAGCCTTGAGACTGTACTTGACAGCAGCAAAACCTCCCTTTCAAGCATGCAGACAATGGTCAACAGCTCCACAAGCACTGTAAACACCGTATCCGATATGATGCTTACAAGCCTTGACATGATTGACAATACCCTTACCATGATATCCAATGTGGTAAACAGCGACCTTTCATCTGCCCAGGCAATATCCAAGGCAGTATTAAATGGAATAGGTGCTGTGAATAATATGATTCCTTACGCAAAGGATATATTCAACAGCTCAGTATCCGGAATAGAGTCCAAGGGCGATGAAAAAATAAATGCACAGATAAACGTCATCCGTGCACAGTTCGACACAATCAAATCAGATGCAGACCGTGTAGGCTCATCGGCAGCAGTCGCTGTCGCTAACTCCAATGACCTGATTGCCAAGGTTCAGGCAGAGATTAAAGTCTGCTCCGATGACATAGCAGCATTGAAGAGCACATACAGCAATTCGGTCAAGCCCCAGCTCAGCTCCACAATAACAAATGCACAGGCAGCGCTTAACACTACCGTAAACGCACTTTCCGGCTTCAACTTAAATCTTAACAGCACGGACAACGTACTCACCAATTACTCGGACACACTCGCGGACGGCAATACCAACCTTGACACAACTCTTGAACTTGCGCAGGAGCTGTCAGATTATATTAAGACACTCACTGACAATATGAATGAGCTGTCAGACAACGAGAACTATAACAAGCTTGTGGATATCATTGATACCAACCCTGAGCTTCTCGGAGAATTCGCCGCCTCCCCTGTCGCACTCGATACGGTGCATGTCTACCCTATTGAAAACTACGGTTCGGCGATGGCTCCATTCTATACCGTGCTTGCCCTGTGGGTAGGAGCGCTCATACTTGTTGCCATCGTACATGTAAATGTTCATCCGATACCGGGTGTAACAGGAATCGCCCCACGCCATGCCTACTTTGGAAGATATATTCTCTTCTTCCTCGTAGGACAGCTGCAGACGCTCATAACCGTCCTCGGCGACCTTCATTTCATAGGAATACAGTGTGAACACCCTGTGATGTTCTGGTTCGCCGGTGCAATGTGCAGCTTCGTATTCACATTGTTCATATACTCACTGACAGTCGCTCTCGGCAACATAGGAGAGGCTCTCGCGGTAGTTGTAATGGTTGTCCAGGTTGCTGGTGCCGGATGTACCTTCCCTATAGAGACGCTCCCTAAGGTCTTTCATTCGCTGTACAATTACCTTCCTTTCCAGTTCGGCATGAACGCCATGAAGGAAGCAATCGCGGGACTGTATGAGGATGACTATTGGAGATATATCGCAAAGCTTTCGGTATATATTCTCGTCTCACTCTTTATCGGACTTGTCGGTGCAATACCATTCCGCAGACTCAATAAGATTATCGACAAGAATAAGGAAAAATCGGGGATTATGATATAACCGAAAAAAACCACAAGAAATGCGTATTTTCCCCAAAACAATAAGTACAATTGCTTATTGTTTTGGGGAATAATTTGTTTTATAATAATTATAAATCAGGATTGGACATGGAGGAAATATATGGATTACAAGGTAATAGACAGGTACATTGATGAGCTTCTCACCAAGAGCACACCGGACAGACCTATCTGGAATATAGAAAAGATATTGCAGGGACTTAAGTCCACATGGAATTACATAGACGGGTGCATGATTAAGGCACTTCTTGAAATGTACTCCATCACCAGAAAGCAGGAATACTTTGATTTTGCGGATGCGTTTATCGACTACCGCGTTCACGATGACGGAACAATCGACGGCTACGATGTATCAGAACTTAATATCGACAATGTCAATGCCGGAAAGACTCTTTTTGAGCTTTATGACCTCACAGGCAAGGAGAAATACCGCAAGGCTATCGACCTTATCTACAGCCAGATTAAGCTCATGCCTCGTACCGCAGAGGGAAGCTTCTGGCACAAGAATATCTACCCTAATCAGGTATGGCTTGACGGTCTTTATATGTGCCAGCCATTCTATATGGAATATGAGACACGTTTTAACGATAAGAAGAACTATGATGATATATTCCTTCAGTTCAAGAACGTCATAAAGAATATGAAAGACCCTGTTACAGGTCTTTACAAGCATGCCTATGACCACTCACGCGAAATGTTCTGGTGCGACCCTGTCACAGGTCTTTCACAGAACTTCTGGCTCCGTGCCCTCGGCTGGTACTCTATGGCACTTCTCGACACCATAGATAAGGCAGACCCTGACTGCAAGGATACACAGCTTTTAAAGGACACATTCACAGACCTCATGGAAGCTATGTTAAAGTATCAGGATGAGAGCGGCATGTGGTATCAGGTTGTCAACTATGGCAAGCTTGAGCCTAACTATCTTGAGACAAGCGGAAGCTCCATCATGGCTTACGCACTTTTAAAGGGTGTCCGTCTCGGCTATCTCCCTGAGAGCTACCGTGAGTACGGTGTAAAGGCATTCAACGGTGTATGTGACAAGTACCTTTCTGAGGATGAGAATGGAGAAATGCACCTTGGCGGTATCTGCCTCGTAGCAGGTCTTGGCGGCAAGCAGATGCGTTCCGGAACCTTCGACTACTATATGTCGGAGCCTGTTGTAAAGGATGACGCTAAGGGCGTCGGACCGTTCCTTCTCGCTTATACTGAAATGTTGAGATTGAATAAATAATCAAAAAAGGAGCCTTGAGGCTCCTTTTTAATTGGCTGGGACAGGGGGTCTGACACCGGTGTCCCA
>DNFT01000100.1 GCA_003486385.1 Eubacterium sp.
ACCGGGACCAGACCCCTGTCCCAGACTTGGGACAGGGGTCTGACACCTATGTCCCAATATATAGAAGCGAGGTGTATCACATGAGTACGGTAGTCGAGAGACTTGGCGCGTTACGCGCACTTATGAAGGAAAAGAATATTCAGGCATATATTATATGTACTGACGATTTCCATGGCTCTGAGTATGTTGGAGATTATTTTAAGGCGAGAGCTTTTATGTCGGGTTTCACAGGCTCTGCGGGAACACTTGTAGTGCTTCCTGATGAGGCTGGATTGTGGACTGACGGAAGATATTTTCTTCAGGGAGCAGCACAGCTTGAGGGCAGCACAATCACTCTTATGAAGATGGGTGAGGAGGGTGTGCCTACGATAGCGGAATTCCTTGCAGATAAACTGGAGGATGGAAGTAATATAGGCTTCGACGGAAGAACTGTAACTGACGCTTTCATGGGCAGGATAACGGAGAGCATCAAGGGAAGAAATATGTCCTATGTATGCGGTGAGGACCTTGTCGACAAGGTATGGACGGACAGACCGGCTCTCTCTAAGGAGCCTGTATGGGAGCTTTCCGTTGAGTATACGGGCATGAGCCGTGAGGAGAAGCTTGCAAAAATCCGTGAGTCGATGAAGAAGGAGGGAGCAGATCTTCTGGTTCTAACAGCGCTTGACGATATCGCATGGCTGTTAAATCTTCGTGGAAATGATGTAGCATACAATCCGGTATTCTTATCATATATGACAATGACCGCCGACAGTGCGGTGCTCTATCTCGAGGAGAGCATTTTAAATGCCGATATCAAGGGCAGATTGGCAGCGGACGGCATTGAGCTTAGAAGGTATAACGATATTTACAGCGATTTGAAGAAGGTGGACAGGAACGCAGTCGTTCTTGTGGACAAGGCTACGGCTAACTTCCTTATCGTTCATTCGCTTCCGGACACAGCCAATGTAAGAGCGGAGCAGAGCCCTGTTGTGCTTCCTAAGGCAGTCAAGACTGTTGCGGAGAGAGAGAACGAGAAGAAGGCTCATGTGAAGGACGGAATGGCTGTCACACACTTTATATACTGGCTCAAGAAGAATGTCGGAAGGCTCGATATAAGCGAGATGAGCGCGGCAGTGCAGCTTGACGAGTTCAGAAAGAAGCAGCCGGGATACCTTGGAGAGAGCTTCGACCCGATTATGGGCTATGGTTCTCACGGTGCCATCGTGCATTATTCAGCAACCGAGGAGACGGATGCCAAGCTTGAGCCGAGAAGCTTCCTTCTCGCAGATACGGGCGGACATTACTATGAGGGAACGACCGACATAACAAGGACAATTGCACTCGGTGAGCTTACCGACGAGGAGAAGAAGGTGTTCACACTTGTTCTCAAGGGTCATCTTAATCTTGCGGCTGCAAAGTTCTTATATGGCGCAAGAGGAGAGAACCTCGACTATATCGCGCGTGAGCCGCTTTGGAGAAATGGCATGGACTACAACCACGGAACAGGTCACGGCGTTGGATATCTTCTCAATGTACATGAGCGTCCTAACGGCATCAGAACCAAGATTGCACCCGGCGGACCTTCTGCAGTGCTTGAGGAGGGCATGATTACCTCCGATGAGCCGGGAATGTACATTACGGGCAAGTTCGGTATAAGACATGAGAACCTCGTTCTCTGTGTTAAGAGGGAAAAGACTGAGTACGGTCAGTTCATGGGCTTTGAGCCGCTGACGATGGTTCCGTTTGACCTCGATGCCGTCGATGTATCCTGCATGACCGCTGAGGAGAAGGAGAGATTGAACGCATACCATGCGAAGGTATTTGCGGCAATCAGCCCTGACTTCGAGGGTGAGGAGCTTGAATGGCTTAAGAATGCTACGAGAGCTATATAAAATTATTTATCTGAGCAGGCTTTAAACATACTTGAGCATACTTAAAGCTCTGCAAAAAGTGTGATATGACAAAGGAAGCTGCCGCACCGTGATTTCCCATGGGCGGCAGTTTTCTTTTTTTCACACACGGCATATCTGTCACAGCTGGTGTTTCTGTCTGCCGATACGCTGCACAATAATATATGTATGTTCAGGGATTGCGACAAGGAAAAGCTTGACGAGCCGTTCGCACATCTCGACAGCGGGAACACCCATGAGATAGAAAAAGGGCTGCTTGCAATGCTGCCCGATATGATGAGGTGTGGCACATTGAAAATAAAAGTATAACCCCGGCACACGGCTATTTTGACTAAAAATATAATATCATTGTGCAATATAACGAATATTTGTGCTGATTTTCGCCTGCTTTTGGTCGAAAAGATTGAAAAATATTCCTTTTTGTGTTAAAATTTTCTTTAATACCAGATAGATTTAATGGACTGATTTGTCGATTAAATTATTAGCAACGAAGAAGGAGAGGAATATTATGACAAGAAAGTTCAGCGCAATGGTACTTACAGCTCTTTTGGTTCTGGGTGCGGTTACCGGGTGCTCCGGGAAGGGTGTGATGGCACCCTCAGTTGATAATGGTACGCCGGACGGTACGCAGGATATAATGCAGGACGATAATACCAATAATAGCGGGGTAATTACACTTAAGGTGTGGGCTGAGGAGACACAGCACCCGACGGTACAGAAGATGATTGACAGCTTTATTGAGCAATATAAGGGACAGGCGGATTTCGATATCACGCTTGAGGCACAGCCTGATTCAACCACCAGAGATGTGCTGCTTGGCGATGTGCAGAATGGTGCGGATGTCTTTTCGTTCCCGGATGACCAGCTCAGTGCCATGGTAGCAGGTGGTGCATTGGCACCGGTTCCGAATGTACAGGAGGTTAAGGACGAGATGGTGGCAGAGTCGGTGGCTGCGGCGACAGCGGGAGATACATTATATGCATACCCTATGACTGCGGACAACGGTTATTTTCTGTACTACAACAAGGATTATTTCACAGAGGATGATGTGAAGACACTCGATTCCATACTTGCAGTGTGTGAGGAGAATGGGAAAAAGCTTTCCATGGAGCTTAATTCAGGATGGTATATGTATTCATTCTTCGGAAATACGGGGCTTAGCATGAATATTAACGAGGATGGTATTACCAACAGCTGCGACTGGAATAAAGTGGACGGGGATATAAGGGGACTTGATGTTGCGGAGGCGATTGTGAATGTTATCTCAAGCCCGGGCTTCGTTGCACAGCCTGATAGCGAATGGGTTGCACAGGCAGCGGACGGAGAGGTTATAGCGGCAATCAGCGGTGTATGGCAGGCTGTTGCCGTAAAGAATATCTGGGGTGATGATTATGGTGCCTGCAAGCTTCCTACATACACCTGCAACGGCAGACAGATACAGATGGCTTCCTTTACAGGCTACAAGATGGTAGGTGTCAATTATTATTCAAAAAATAAGGATTGGGCATTTAAGCTTGCACAGTGGCTTACGAATGAACAGAATCAGACCTTGAGGTTCGTAGAGCAGAATCAAGGACCTTCCAATAAGGTAGCGGCTGCTTCCGAGGAGGTGGCAAAGGTTCCGGCTATAGCGGCGGTTATTGAACAGTCACAATATGGAGTGCTTCAGCGTATCGGTAACAAGTATTGGGATTCCTGTACCAGGTTTATTGACAGCCTTCTTGCCGGGAATACGACGACGACGCAGCTTCAGGAGCAGCTTGACAAGTTGGTGGAAGGTATTACCGAGCGGTAGGAGGAGAAGATATGAATAAAAAAAGACTAAGCTTAAAATATATTATTCTTGTTCCGGTTATTATACTTGGTATAGTTTCGGTTGTATCTAATATCTGGTCGATGAATAGTCTGAAAAGAGTTAATGATACGGCAACTAAGATTGTCGAGGAAAATCTGTACAATATTACAAGTCTCAGCGAGATTCAGAAGGAAGCATCAGCTATACACAGACTTGCGCTGTCACATATAATTGCGTCTGACTTTGACAGCATGGTGGCACTTGTGGACTCAGTAAGAGCTGAGGAGGCGAAGCTTGATGCTATGCTTGATGAGTATTCAAAGAGACTGCCTAAGGATGACGAGCAGGCATTTTCACAGTTCATCAGCAGCTATGAGGGCTTAAAGCATGAGATAGCCAATCTCCTTGCATACAGTGGAAACAGTAAGAAGACAGCGGCCTATGAGCTTGCGAACGGAGCCATTTCGGAGTACAGCAGCGATATGGATGTCCAGATTGAGACTATGATGAGTAATGCCGGAACACAGTCTGAAAAAGCAAGCGCGGAGCTTGCGGCAAAGTATAGCTCAGCCAGAGTACGCGGTATGTTCATAATTATGCTTATACTGGTGCTGCTTTTTGTTACATTATATGGTGTGTTTATGCTTGTTATACGTAAGCTCAATGTTGCCACAAAGGAAATTAAGGGAATAATTAAGGGCATAGATGACAGACAGGGCGACCTTACAAGGCGTATAACCATACTTTCCAATGACGAGGTAGCAGACCTTGGAAACGGTATCAACACCTTTATGGAAAAGCTTCAGAACATCATGAGGCTTATCATAATCAATTCACAGAAGCTTGAGGCTGTTGTGGGGGAGGTGCAGCAGAATCTTCATACCTCGAATGACAGTGCGGCAGACTTATCAGCAGTCACGGAGGAGCTTTCCGCCACAATGCAGGAGATAGGTGAGTCGGCTTCAGTGATAAACCAGAATGCGGAGGCGGTGCTTGAAAAGGTAGTGGAGATAGCCGGAAAATCAGGCGAGATCAATGAGTACTCCAAGGGAATGAAGGAGAGTGCGGATAAGCTTGAGGCGGATGCAAGAACCAATATGGAGCGTACGAACCTTAAGGTTAACGAGATTCTCAATGTTCTCAATCAGGCTATTGAGGACAGCAGGAGTGTTGAGCAGGTAAACGGACTTACTAACGATATTTTAAATATATCAAGCCAGACCAATCTTCTTGCACTTAATGCTTCAATTGAGGCGGCGAGAGCGGGCGAGGCCGGACGTGGCTTTGCGGTGGTTGCCGAGCAGATAAGACAGCTTGCCGATTCGAGCCGTGAGACAGCTAATCATATACAGCAGATTAACGGCATAGTGACCAATGCGGTACACAACCTCAGTGATAATGCTGACAACCTTGTAAGCTATATGAAGGAAGCTATACTGCCTGAGTTTGCTGCATTTGTTGAGGGTGGAGCACAATACCGCGAGAACGCAACGTATATCGAGAGTGTGATGAATGAGTTTACCGAAAAAACGGATGCGTTAAAGAATGAGGTCGACTCAATTGCCGACTCAATCAGCAGCATCACACATGCGATTGAGGAGGGTGCAAAGGGTGTAAACGGTGCTGCACAGAGCACGCAGACTCTTGTTGCCGATATGGACAATATCAACGAAAGAATGAATGAGAACAGGGAAATTGCGTCTGCTCTTCAGAAGGAGACGGACGTATTCACTAAATTTTAATGGTATATTTCCTCCTGTATTTCCACATACTATCCACATAGCACAGATTATGGAAAAATATGTAGAATACAGGAGGATTTTATTATATGAAGGCTACGGGGATAGTTCGTAGAATTGATGATTTGGGGAGAGTTGTGATTCCTAAGGAAATCAGAAGGACGTTAAGAATAAGGGAGGGGGATCCGCTTGAGATATTCACCGACAGGGAGGGAGAAATCATACTCAAGAAGTATTCTCCGATAGGTGAGCTGGGGGAATTCGCGAGGCAGTACGCAGATTCTCTGGCGCAGAGCACGGGGAATATTGTATGCATAACGGACCGGGATCAGGTAATAGCTTTTGCGGGAGCACCGAAGAAGGATGTTCTTTTAAAGCCTATAAGCAGGCAGCTTGAGGAGTCGATAGACGCAAGGGAAAGCTTTGTTGCGGTGCATGATGACAGAAGGTTCATTCCAATAATACAGGGTGAGAATGATGAGTACAGCTCACAGGCTGTAAGCCCGATTATATGCGAGGGTGACGCAATAGGTGCTGTCATAATCACAACGAAGGAGCCTAAAATCAGATTAACTGAAACCGACTTGAAGCTCACCGGTTCAGCAGCAGGCTTTCTTGGAAAACAGATGGAGTCATAAGCTGCAGCCGGTATATAGCATAATGCCCTTAAAATGCTTATTTTTTCTTGACAAATATAGCCAAAGCATATATAAATAATTGTGAAGGTTCAATATTATTTCAGGAGGATTTTCTAAAATGAACAAGACAGAATTAGTTGCAGCTATTGCTGAGAAGACAGAGTTATCCAAGAAGGATGCTGAGAAGGCACTTAAGGCTTTCACAGATGTAGTTGCTGAGGAGTTAAAGAAGGGTGAGAAGATTCAGTTAGTTGGTTTCGGTACATTCGAGGTTGCTGAGAGACCTGAGAGAGAGGGAAGAAACCCTAGCACAGGCAAGGCAATGAAGATTGCTGCTTCTAAGAGCCCTAAGTTCAAGGCTGGTAAGGCACTTAAGGATACAGTTAACGCTTAATTGATTGTGATAATCCTGAACGAATGAAGACATCCCAAGGCTGCGTCGGTGGTCTTGGGATGTTTGCATATTGAAATAACAATACCCGGACGTTGTGCAATTTTAATAGTACCCTTCCGGACACGTTCGCACTCATTTGAAGACGTAGCGGTGCGTAAGCGGCTAAAATACAGCCGCTAAACACCGACGCCTTCAAAAAGGTCCGGCAGTGTACTATTAAAATTGCACAACTGTTTATTGGTGAATGGGCGTTTAGTAATTATCTATAGCGATGTGCTGGTAAGAAGGAGATTAGTGTGAAAAATACATCTAAGGCAGTAAAGGACACTGCCTAAGATGTATTACAATTTCACACAGGAAAAACGTAAAAAAGCACGTTTTTCATTACTATTTGAGTCACTGCAAAAGCAGTGACATGGAGGTATAATATGAGATTAGATAAATATTTGAAGGTATCAAGACTGATAAAGAGAAGAACCGTTGCGAATGAGGCATGCGATGCGGGGAGAGTGCTTGTGAATGACAAGCCGGCTAAGGCTTCCTGCGAGGTCAAGGTTGGGGATACTATTGAGATAGCGTTCGGTACTAAGAATGTGAAGGTTGAGGTTCTGGATATTGTGGAGACCACGAAAAAGGAAGAAGCCAAGGATATGTTCAAGTATCTGTAGAGCGGGTGCTCTGTAAATATTTATGCATAATTACATAAATCCCATAATATATTTAGGATATGGCAGGAAGTATATATAAGGGGGATGTGTTATGGAGGAGCTTCCGGTATCCGGGAAAATACATAAAATATCATCGAACAACAGAAAAAGCTGTAGTGTTACAGGTGTCACGGACGTCATTTCATTTGACCTTAATCAGGTGCTTTTAGAGACAGAGTACGGAATGCTGACTATAAAGGGGCATGACCTGCATGTAGGAAAGCTGTCGGTTGACAAGGGCGAGCTTGAGGTGGACGGAAAGATAGACAGTTATGTCTATTCGGAGGTTATGAGTGCGGCGAAAAAGGGTGAGTCATTCCTCAACAGACTTTTTAAGTGAAAGAGGGGCTGCTTTTGAAGGAATTTATAGCGCATGAATTTCGTTTCCTTTTATGGTGTCTGTGCTGTGGCGCTATGCTCGGGGCGGCATACAGGGTGCTGGTGGTGTTTAGAAGGCTTGTAAAGCATCACGGTTTTTTTGTTGCTTTGGAGGATGTGCTGTATTGGTTTTTGTCTGCGTTTGTCATGTTCGCTGTGATACTTGTGGCAAATGATGGCGCAGCCAGATGGTTTTCGATAGCCGGGATGGTTGTCGGAATGGTAATTGTCTCCGTGATATTGAAATATATGGAGAAAGGGGTTACAATTATTTATTATAAGCTAGGAAAGGTACGTGAGCGTAAGGATGGCAAGAAAAAACATAAAACAGAAAAGTGTCATGCGAAAGAATAGGAAGTACGGAAAACACGTCGTTGTTATGCAGAATAGGCGCATATCGCATAATTATACCTGGCTTGCGGGTGTGGCTGCAATCATGCTTATGGCGATAATATGTCTGGTAGTAAGCAGGTCATCGGGCAGGCTTACGGATAAGAACGCTGCTTATGATAAACAGATTGCTGCACTTACGCAGCAGATAGATGAGCAGAATAAGCGCAAGGAAGAGCTGCAGACCCGCTCTATCTATGTCACAACCAAGCAGTTTATTGAGGAATTTGCGCGTGAGAAGCTTGGACTTGTCTATGAGGATGAGCTGATATTCAGGGCTAATGATAACAGCGGGAAATAGGAAAATTACTTATAACTGCCCGGACAGGGCGGCTGCCGGTAAATAAGAGTGTGAAACAGAAGAACTGCCGATAAATAAAAGGGGATTGATTCTAAGGGGAGAATCGAATGGACAATTTATTCTATTCACAGGGAAAACTCAGGGAGTATGCGGATGCATTCCGAAGACTGATGAATGTTTATGGTGGTGGCGGCAGGACAGCACTCTCATTGCAGCTTAAAGAGACGGCAGCTATGCTTGAGCGTATTTTAGGTGATAGTGAGGAACAGGCAGACTGTATAATCAGCGAGGAACAGAAAGGAAAGCTGTATGATTACCTAAGGTCGGAAAGTATAAACGTGTCCGGGATACTGTATTTACAGCCGGTAAAGGGAAGAATTGAGATTGTCATGCGGCTTTCGAGAAAGAGAGGCTGTATAACGGCAGGACAGCTCGCACAGGATATCGGAGATATACTTGGAAAGAGGCTCCGGGCAGCGGAGGGAAGCAGAAGGGTATTAGGTAAGGACGAGGGCGAATTTATTTTTGAGGAGAGAACGGATTACCGCCTTTTATTTGGACATGCCGGCTGCAGCAGGGGCTTCGCACGGATATCGGGGGACAATTATTCCTACATCAACTTAGAGGGAGGCAGAAGCATTGTAAGCCTTGCGGACGGCATGGGCTGTGGCAGCACGGCTGATGAGTACAGCACGAGGTTTATCGAGCTGCTTGAGCATTTTCTGGACGCGGGATTTTCCGAGGAGTCGGCACTTGGACTTCTGAATGATACATTTGCCGACAATGATATGAGCGGTATTCCGGTGACCATTGATATGTGCAGTATCAATGAGTACGAGGGGAAAGCGGATTTTTTTAAGATGGGTGCGGTTCCGAGCTTCATAAAGAGCAGGGATGGTATGGTGCGTGTGGTGGAAGCCTCATCACTTCCGGCAGGTGTGATAAGCGGAAGCATTATCGACCATGAAAGCGTTGAACTTAAGGATGGGGATTATATTATTATGATGAGTGACGGAGTGCTTGACGCACTTCCGTTTTATGATAAAGAAAAACACATGAAGGAGCTTATAGAGGGGATAGAAGAACGGATGCCGCAGGCAATCGCGGAGAGGATTCTGAGCGAGGTATATTTTTATGACGAAAAGATTGCAGATGATATGACCGTACTTGTGACAGGTATATGGAGGATAAGGAACGGTGAATAGTATGTATGACAGGGTAAAAGCTTATATTGAGAAAAATTGCATGCTTGAAGGCATTGGAAGAGTTGTAGTCGGACTATCCGGTGGAGCTGATTCCGTATGCCTTCTTTTAATGCTGAAAAAATATATAACTGAAACGCGTAAGGGCTGTGGAACGCAGCTTATGGCTGTGCATGTACATCACGGAATAAGGGGCGCAGAGGCGGATTCGGACGCTGCTTTCTGTAAAGCGCTGTGTGAAGAGCAGGGCATAGAATACAAAGAATACTGCTATGATGTACCAAGGCTTGCAAAGGAGCGGGGCTGTGGTGAGGAGGAAATGGGAAGGCTTCTCAGATACGGTGCATTTCGTGAAAATATTGATAATCTCCCGATGGGTATCAAGGGAGCTGCTGCGGTGGCACACCACCAGAATGATCAGGCGGAGACAGTGCTTTTCCATATTGCCAGAGGATCATCGGTGGCAGGCACAAGAGGCATGGAGCCGGCAGCGGGAGGCATAATAAGGCCGTTACTGTGCGTTTCAAAAAATGAGATTGAAAAATGGCTTTCGGACAATAATATATCATACTGTACGGATCAAACGAATTTTGAGGATACTTATGCGAGGAATGCAATAAGGCTCAGGGTCATACCGTGTCTTGAAGAGCATGTAAATGAGGGCACGGTGTCGAATATCTGCAAATACGCCGAGAGGATGGCTCAGATAGATGACTATATTAAAATGCAGACATCAAAGGCAGAAGGGATATATGTCACTTCCGATTCGTCCGGTATTCATGTGAAAAATGAGATAGTGAATGAACATCCGGTTATCTGTAAGAGCGTCATATATGATATCCTTAAAAAGCTGTGTGGAGCGAAAGACCTTGAGGATAAGCATGCTGCCTCCTGTGTGGCGCTGTATGAAAAGCAGAGCGGCAGGAGCATAAGCCTTCCAAAGGGAGTAATTGCCAGACGAGAGTATGACGGAATTGTTTTTGTAAATATGTGCAATAATAGGTATGGCAATGCCGTGTCACGTCAGGGTGATATTGAGCCGGAGTATGAGCTGTTAAGCAGCATTATTGTGCCGGATACTGATGAAGATGAGCATGGCGGCTTTTCACGGCTGGTAAATGATATAATTGATAAAAATTTAATGAATGATAACTGTACTAAATACTTTGATTATGGTAAAATAAAACATTATATCGCCGAAAACAGGGAGTGTGACGGCCTTGTTATTCGTCACCGCGCCATGGGCGACTACATGATAATAGGCTATGCAGAGCCGCAGCACAGGGAAAAAAGAAAGAAAATCAAAGAAATATTTATAGATTCCAAAATTCCCGCCGAAAAACGACCTGAGATATGGCTGTGCGCCATAGGAAACAGGGTGTTGTGGGCGGCAGGAGTGAGACGCTGTGCGGAATTCCTTGTGGACAGGGATACTAAGGAGCTGTTTAAGCTTGAATTAAAACAAAAAGAAAAATAAAACGGAGGCTGCAAATGAAAGAATCAGTTAGGGTCTTACTGACCGAAGAAGAAGTTGACAGAAAAATTGATGAACTTGGAGCGCAGATTACACGCGATTATGCCGGAAGGAAGCTTCATCTTGTATGTGTATTGAAGGGTGGAGCACCTTTTATGTGTGAGCTTGCCAAGAGAATCAATCTTCCGCTTACAATGGATTTCATGTCGGTTGCAAGCTATGAAGGAACAGCTTCAACAGGGCATATCAATCTCAAGAAGGACTTAGATGAACCGGTTGAGGGTCTTGATGTTCTCGTGGTTGAGGATATTATCGACTCAGGGCGCACTTTAAGCCATCTTATAAAGCTGTTAGGTGACAGAAAGGCATCCAGTGTAAAGCTCTGTACACTTCTTGATAAGCCTGAGCGACGCGTTGTGAAGGATATTAAGGTAGATTATTGCGGATTTAATATACCGGATGCGTTTGTGGTTGGTTATGGACTTGACTATAATCAGAGATATAGAAATCTTCCATATATCGGTGTTGTGGAATTTGAGGAGGAAAACAGTTGAATAAGCAATTCAGAGGAGGAATTATCTATCTGGTGATAGTGCTTGTGATTATGTATTTTATCATGAGCATAACTTCATTCGGAAAGAACAGTTCTTCATACGGTTACAGTGATTTTTTAAATGATTTTCAGTCGGGAAATGTGACGAAGGTTGAGATTTCCCAGAATGCCGAGGTGCCTACGGGAACAGTCAAGGTTACCTTCACCGGTGACAGCGGAAGAAGTTCTGAGCGCTTCAATGTTACCAATGTAAATGATGTGACAAGTCTTGTCGCCGCTGAGGGAAATATTAAGCTGGTTGTCAATGATGTTGTGCGCGAGAGTATTTTTGTGACTACCATACTTCCGTTCTTACTCATTGCGGCTGCCATGATTATGGTTACACTCATAATAAACAGGCAGGCAGCGGGCGGTGGCGGAGCTGCCAATTCCAAGATGATGAATTTTGGAAGGAGCCGGGCAAGGATGACAGATCCTAACTCTCCTAACCGCGTTACCTTCAAGGATGTAGCCGGTCTTGCGGAGGAGAAGGAGGAGCTTGAGGAGATAGTTGATTTCCTCAAATACCCTAAGAAGTATGTGGAGATAGGTGCAAGAATTCCTAAGGGTGTCATTCTCACGGGACCTCCGGGAACAGGTAAGACACTTCTTGCTAAGGCAGTGGCAGGCGAGGCGGGAGTTCCGTTCTTCTCAATATCCGGTTCGGATTTCGTTGAGATGTTCGTCGGTGTCGGCGCTTCAAGGGTGCGTGACCTTTTCGAGGACGGAAAGAAGAATGCTCCGTGTATAATATTTATAGATGAGATTGATGCTGTTGCCAGAAGAAGAGGCACAGGAATGGGCGGCGGACATGATGAGAGAGAGCAGACACTCAACCAGCTCCTTGTGGAGATGGACGGCTTCGGTGTGAATGAAGGTATCATCGTGATGGCGGCTACCAACAGGGTCGATATTCTTGACCCTGCTATTCTCCGTCCGGGACGTTTTGACCGCAAGGTTGTGGTTGGAAGACCTGATGTCAAGGGACGTAAGGAAATTCTGGAGGTTCACAGCAGGAATAAGAAGCTGGGCGATGATGTCGACCTTGAGACGGTTGCGCGCACAACGGCGGGCTTTGCCGGTGCAGACCTTGAGAATCTCATGAATGAGGCTGCAATCAATGCGGCAGCGCATAACAGGCAGTTCATTTCGAGAAAAGATATAGAACAGGCATTTATTAAGATAGGAATAGGCAAGGAGAAGAAGAGCCGCCTTATCTCAGACGAGGAGAAGCGCATTACAGCGTACCATGAGGCCGGTCATGCTATTCTCTTCCATGAGCTTAAGGATGTAGGACCGGTGCACACTATCTCGATTATCCCTACCGGAACCGGTGCGGCAGGTTACACCATGCCGCTTCCTGGCAAGGATGAGATGTTCAACACCAAGGGTAAGATGCTTCAGAATATTATCGTAAGCCTTGGCGGACGAATTGCGGAGGAGCTGGTATTCGACGATGTCACAACAGGCGCCTCACAGGATATCAAGCAGGCGACACAGACAGCCAGAGCGATGGTTACACAGTATGGCTTCTCAGATAAGCTTGGTCTCGTAAACTACGGAAGCGATGATGATGAGGTGTTCATCGGACGCGACCTTGCACACACCAAATCCTATGGCGAGAATGTTGCTTCATTGATTGATGCCGAGGTTAAGGATATTATTGATGATTGCTATAAAAAGGCGAAAGAGATAATTGTCAAGCACCGCAGGGTACTTGACGATTGTGCTAAGCTTCTCATAGAGAAGGAAAAGATTACCGGTGAGGAGTTCGATGCCCTTTTTGAGGCGTAGCGGTAATAAGGTGGCGAATTAGCAGATTAGAGAACTATGTTAAATGTAAAACGAATGGGGCTTCTTACATGATAGGAAAAAGTCATGTACAAACTGCACAAAAATATTTTGCAAATTTTGTCATGTTTGTGAACACTTATTTACAAGGTCATGCTAATATATACTCGTAACCCCCCAATACATTATATAGTTTTTGCTACACCCCATAAGAAATGAAATACCTTCTCCAAAAAGGACAGCGTCGTGAGCTGTCCTTTTTACTTTGCCTTAATTTTTCTTGAAATATTCCCCATACTATCATAGAATATATAGTAAGACTAAAAGGACATGGAAATGTCCGGACGTGTATCATAATATATCAGGCAGGAGGCTCAGCCTGTCTGGTTATGAAAGGATTATGTATCTTAATGAAAATTACAAAGAATCTGTCGGGATTATCAAAGAATGAAATCAGAAGCACATATTTTTCAAATATGAAGCCTATATTGAATGACCGTGCAATGTTTGCAGATGCCACGGAGGAGTACAGAAGCCCTGAGGAGCCTTCAGCCGGTGATACTGTGAAGCTTAAGTTCAGAACTGCAAAGTACAATGTGGATAGAGTTGAGGTTGTGGTTAATGGCATAGCATACAGCATGAAGAAGTTCATGACTAACACGAATTTTGATTATTATATTGCTGAATTTACGCTCGGAGCACAGCGCACGGAGTATTATTTCCATGCGCTTGTGGGACGTACAAGCATTTACTATAATCAGGCAGGACCATACAGGGAGCTCAATCCAACCTATAATTTTGTTATCAATCCGGGCTTTAAGACACCGGATTGGGCGAAGGGCGCTGTTATATACCAGATATATGTCGACCGTTTCCGCAACGGAGACAAGAGCAATGACGTGGTTGATAATGAGTATGTGTATATAGGGGAGCCTGTACACAGAATCACCGATTGGAATGAGTATCCGGCAACCATGGATGTGCGCAATTTCTACGGTGGGGACTTACAGGGTGTGCTTGACAAGATGGATTATCTTGAGAGTCTCGGAATAGATGCAATCTACTTTAATCCGCTGTTTGTATCACCGTCTAATCATAAGTATGATATTCAGGATTATGATTATATTGACCCTCATTTTGGCGTTATTGTAAATGATGGCGGCGAACCGCTTCCGGATAATGCCAGAAGCAATGACAATGCGACCAAGTACAAGAAGAGAGTAACGGACTATGCGAATCTTGAGGCGAGTAATGAGTTCTTTGCAAAGCTTGTCGAGGAGGCTCACAGAAGAAATATCAAGGTAATCATAGATGGTGTATTCAACCACTGTGGCTCTTTTAATAAGTGGCTTGACCGCGAGAGAATATATGAGGGAAGCGAGGGCTTCGACAAGGGCGCTTATGTGGATAAGGAGAGCCCTTATCATGACTTTTTCAAGTTCCAGGATGACTATGCATGGCCATACAATCAGTCATACCTTGGCTGGTGGGGACACGATACTCTTCCGAAGCTCAATTATGAGGGTTCTAAGAAGCTTGAAGATTATATCCTTGGAATTGCAAAGAAATGGGTTTCCCCTCCGTACAATGTGGATGGCTGGAGACTTGATGTCGCTGCTGACCTTGGGTTTTCGCCGGAATACAACCATATTTTCTGGCGTAAGTTCAGGAATGCGGTAAAGGAGGCTAACCCGGAGGCAATTATACTTGCCGAGAATTATGGTGATTCGTA
Organism: Eubacterium sp.; assembly: GCA_003486385.1. Taxonomy (GTDB): domain Bacteria; phylum Bacillota; class Clostridia; order Lachnospirales; family Lachnospiraceae; genus CAG-882. The sequence continues at coordinate 15,026 of DNFT01000100.1, forward strand.
CAGCTGGCTTCAGGGTGACCAGTGGGATACTATAATGAACTATGACGCTTTCATGGAGCCGGTGACATATTTCCTTACGGGAATGGAGAAGCACAGCGATTCAAGCAACGATGCGCTCCGCGGCAATCCTAACTATTTTATTTCGCATATGCGTCATAATATGGCAAGACTTGGCGGACAGCCAACGAGAATATCCATGAACGAGCTTTCTAACCATGACCACTCACGTTTCCTGACAAGAACCAACAGGGTTATCGGAAGAACGGCGAGCAAGGGAGCGGAGGCAGCCAACTATGGAGTGAATAAAGGAATATTCATGGAAGCTGTCGTAATGCAGATGACATGGCCGGGAGCACCGACAATCTACTATGGTGACGAGGCGGGAGTGTGTGGCTGGACTGACCCTGATAACAGAAGAAGCTATCCTTGGGGACATGAGGATGAGCAGCTTATTGATTTCCATAGGGAGATGATAAGGATACACAAGGAGAACCCTGCACTTATACGCGGTTCCTATAAGAATATATATGCGGACTACAACATACTCGCCTACGCCCGTTTTTACAATGATAATAGTGTAATAGTTATCGTAAATAATAATGACGGCGAGCGGGAGATAAGTGTTGAGGCATGGCAGGCGGAGGTACTTGATGGCGATTACGTTGAGCAGGTTATGTTCACCATGAGGGACGGACATTCCTGTGATATTGTGCGTCACGAGGTGCCTTGCGGAATACTTACCGTCAAGCTTCCTGAGTACTCATCGGCGGTGTTCGTGAAGAAAAAGAAAAATTAAACTGCGCCGGACGTTGTGCGATAATGTAAATATTTATCTGATGAGGGGAAAGTAAAATGCAGCCGAATAGTAATAATTCTTCTGTGAATAAGAAGCTGTTAAATCTTGATATTATCCGTGCGGTGGCGGCGGTTATGATTGTGCTGGTACATCTTGAGCTGTTCGGCTGGGGTGGACATGGAGTGGAATTATTTCTGCTGTTGACCGGGTACACGGCTTTTCTGTCGATAGACAGGCACAAGGATGTTTCGCCGCTTTCGTATTATAAGAGAAGGCTTGCGAGGATTCTGCCAAGCTATTATGGGGTTGTGCTCATATATTTTTTCATCTATCTGGTTGTGCTTGGAGAGAGGTATCCGGCGAAGCAGATAGTGGTGAGCCTTGTAAAATATTTCACGCTCACAACCACCTTCTTTCCGCGTGACCTGTTGTTCTGGTTCTATCTTGGAACGACAGGAACAATTGTGACCATAATGTTATTCTATATCATTGCGCCGTTTTTGTATAAATTTATCAACAATTTCAGGCGTTCGGTGATTGCCCTCATTGTTGCGTTTGTTGTATGCCAGGTATGGGTGCATTTCCTTGGGATATTGTATGCTGGCACGGAGTATGCGGGGAGACATCCGGCATACTTTATATACCTGTGCTTCTTCGGTGTGTCGGCGTACTTTGCTGTCAAGGAGAAGAAGATATTTGAGTACATTGCACTGCTTATGATGATGGGAGTGGCTTTCCTCATTCTCGATGTAAGCAACACGAAGCTGTACTGGATTATAATGTTCACAACATTTATGCTTGTCACGATGGATATTGAGGACTGGCTTCCGGATAATAGGCTTAGCAGAGCCGGTGTGTCGGTTGTGCGGTTCATTTCTAAGTATTCGTATGCACTCTATCTAGGACATCCGATAGGAATACTTATAATGAAGAGTATTTTTAACCCGGAAACAACCACAATGCCTATGGCAGTGTACAAGCTTGCAGAGCTTGGGCTTTTCGTGGTGATGACGGCTGTGGTATACCTGCTCTTTGAAAAGCCGGCGGCGAAGCTGTTCTCAGGCAAAAAAAAGTGAGGGATTGGTGAACGGTCCGGAACCGGCGGCATGTGATTGAGCCGATGGCTGATAAATATAAAACAGGGAGTATGATATATGCTTTTTAATTCGCTAAGCTTTGCCGTCTTTATGACGGCAGTATTTTTAATATACTGGAATATTCCGGCAGGATACAGGTATCTGGTGGTGCTTGCCGCCAATTGTTACTTCTATCTTGGGTTCGGGGTAAGAAATTTCATACTCCTGTGTATTGTGTGCGTGGCAACGTATCTGGGAGCAATTTTTATGGAGAAGTGCCATGGAAGCTTGAAAAAGCTGTGCTTCGGACTGCCCTTTGCAGTGTCGCTGGGGCTTCTTCTGGTGTTCAAGTACTTTAATTTTGCAGGGCAGATATTGTCGGATACGCTTGGAATATTTGGCATTGGATTCACTCCTGCTGTGCTTAAGCTTGCCGCACCAATCGGAATATCCTTCTATACCTTCAAGGTTATAAGCTACATGGTTGAGGTGTACAGGGGAAAGCTTCCGGCACAGCGCAATTTTGCAAAATATGCTGTGTATGTCGGCTTCTTTCCACAGATTGCATCGGGACCGATTGAGAGACCGGGGCATTTTTTCGAGAAGCTTGAAAGCCTTGGAACATTGTCGGGTGAAGCCGGTGAAAAGTTTGAAAAAAACATTTCCAAAAGGAGCGGGAAAGCTTCCATGGCAAAAGGAGCTTTCTTCAGGTTTGATGGTTTTTCGTATGAAAAGGCTTCAAATGCGCTAAAGCTAATGGGTGTCGGATTTTTCAAGAAGATGATAGTGGCTGATTTACTTTCCGGTTATGTGACCAAGGTGTTCTCAAATGTCACAGCGTACGATGGTTTCGCCCTTATGACGGCGGCAGTTCTCTTTTCAATACAGATATACTGCGATTTCGCGGGGTATTCGGACATCGCAAACGGCGCGGCACAGCTCCTTGGCTTCAATGGCGCGAGAAACTTCGAGTATCCGTATTTTTCGTCTTCGGTCAAGGAATTCTGGGGCAGATGGCATATCTCATTGTCGACATGGTTCCGCGATTACATCTATATTCCGCTTGGCGGAAGCCGCGTGGGAAGCTTAAGATACGCACTTAATATAATGATAACCTTTATGGTGAGCGGTCTGTGGCATGGCGCTAATCTCACTTTTATCGTGTGGGGTGCGCTGCATGGCGCAGTCCAGGTGCTTGAAACCTTCGCGCACAATGCATGGGCAAGGCTTCGTGGGCGCGACCCGAAGGACAAAGCCTACAGAAAGAAGGGTGCGGCGCGTATTGTAAGTATCGTGCTTGTATTTATATTTGCGACGGTAGCGTGGGTATTTTTTGAGGCGGACAGCGTCAGTGACGCGTTGTATGTGCTCACTAATATGTGGCATGGAATCACATCGCCTGTGGCATATATAAAGGGAGGCCTGCAGTCAATCGGAATCAACAGCGGCATGATGATACATCTTGTGCTTGTGACAGGTATGTTGTTTGTCTATGACCTGGCTGCGTATATCGCCATGCAGCAGGGCAGCACGATTTTTGAGCGCTTTAACAGACTGCCGAAGGTGGTAAGATGGATTGTATATGTTGCGGTGGTCGATTTGATGGTGATATGGTTCATGCAGTATGGAGCGGACAGCAGCTCGTTCGTGTACTTTGAGTTTTAATACTGCGCTTCAAGGGCAAAACAGGCATTGAGGTGTTGCGGGTGTATAATGAGTTATATTTATATATATCGGCTCCATTGTACGAAGCAAGGTGTTCTAAGGACTCTGATAAGTTTTGCTGCAACATCCGCCACCGAAGCCGGCATACTTCCGTGTATGCATTGCTTCTGAACCGGCATCCGTGCCGGTTCTGGCTAGGTTTTGAACAGAGTCCTAAGAACAACTATGCTTCTCCCAAAGTCGCGATATATATAAATATAACTCATTATACACGGCGAAGTTGTTGAGCCTGTTTTGACGGTGAGGTTGTTTTTTTGGCGTCATGGTAAGTTATGTGAGATATTCGGTGTTTGTATAGTAGATTAAGATTTGGTAAGGGAATGGTATGAGAGAGAATAGATCGGGTTTTGTTAAATTCATAGTGAGTGTCGTGGTGTTTGTGCTGCTTGTCGGGGTGTCCCTGGGGGGATATTTTGCGGTGCAGTATGTGAGGGGGAAGAACAGTCCGTCGAGCTTCGGCCCGGAGCTTTATTATGCACTTGATTTGGCGGAGAAGAAAACGGAGTACACAAAGGTTATAATAGGCGATAGTGTGGCGCGTCTTATTTTTGCGCCGGATTATCAGGAGGAGACGGACACAACGTGCTACCTTGCGACCAATCAGGCGATAACGGTGCTCGGAAATTATATTCTGCTCAGCCGTTACCTTGAGAACAATCCACAGACGGAAGAGGTTTATTATATTGTGAGACCGCAGAGCCTTGCGAATCCGCTGTGGTTCAACTTTTCATTCCAGTATTTTATTGTTCCGTTTTACAATGATACCTATAAGCAGTATATAGATGAGGATACGAGGCAGTACATCGAGGACAGATTCGGGAAGCTGTATGCGACCAACGATATTGTGAAGAGCTTTATCGAGAACAACGCCTACTATATGGATGTGTACCTCAACAATGTGCTTGAGCAGCAGCTTGAGGTCCGCGATGAGAAGCACTTAAGCGACCTCACGATAAAGTATCTTCCTAAGATTAAGGAGCTGTGCGATAGTCATGGCGTGAAGCTTAAGGTGCTTGCGGCTCCGCTTCCTGACACGCAGGATAACCATGAATGGGCTGATTTTGAAAAGCAGATTGAGGATAATGGGCTGACCGGACTGCTCGGAGATTATATTGATGGCATAGACTATTACCCGGAGAGCGCATTTGGGGATGAAGCACATTTCACGCAGGAGTATCTTGACAGTGAGAGGGAGAATATTATCGAAAAGCTATTTAACACTATCAAGTAAGTCCCCACTTCTATTGCGTAGAGCAGTAAGTGGGGGAGACTTACTTGTGATGCGAATAGCTGCTAATAGTGTTATGAGCAAGCAGCAAAGCGGATTGTGAATATCCGCTTGACATAGCCATAGGAGAATTTGAATTTGGTACTGCCTTATGCAGTACCAAATTTGCTTTACAGGGGATAATGAAAATGTTTTATTCAGGAAAATTTATAGGAGATGTGAGAAATACTCAGAATATCAAGCTTGCCGAGCTTGCACAGGGCTTGTGTTCTACCGCACAGCTTGCAAGAATTGAGAGTGGGGTAAGAAGTGCGGAAAAACTTCTTTTTGACAGTCTGTATGAAAGACTTGGAAAAAATACGGAAAGGTTTACCGCGTATTTAGATTGCGATGAGTATGAACGGCTGCTTGCAAGAATAAGAATATGCTGCTGTATTGATGAGGGCAGGTACAGTGATGCAAGGGAACAGATAGCGGCGTATAGAAAGGCAACAAAAAATAACATACATATGCAGTATCTTTGCCTTGCAGAGTGTGAGCTGATGCAGAAAACAGGAAGCTCTGTGTCGGCGTGCAAGGATAAGCTGATGGAGGGGATAAGGTGTACATATCCTGAGTTTGATATAGACAATATTGCCGGGTATTATCTGAGCAGATTGGAAATGCTGCTTGTACAGCAGTATGTAAACTGCATTGAGCAGTCAGGGCAGAAGGACAGGGCTGGCAAATTGTATGGTGATATACTGGATTGCCTTGACAGCGACAGATATGAGCAGAGTGAGCGTGAGAGGCTGTACGGATATGTCGGATACCGGCTGATGAAATACTACATTGATTATGGACAATATAATAGGGCACTTGAAGTGGGCGAAAAGACATATATGTGTATTGCAGGCAGGGAAAAGTGGACTTTTATGACAGACCTTATAGAAGGAATTGCGATGTGCAGGAAGCCCTCGGCGAGGATGTGTCTGATACAAGAAAAAGGTTGTCAGTGTTACACAGAATGAATAGAAGGTTCGGCGTAGGGGCAGCGGAGGATTATTTTCCGCGATATTCGGAGGAGTATGCCGTCAATGTAAATGCTGTTATCCGCAAAAGGCGAATAATGAACAATATGACGCAGGAGGAGCTTGCGGATGGAATATGCGATGTCACCACGATATCAAGGCTCGAAAATAACAGGCATGCTCTGAGTGATGAGCTGAGGATAAAACTGCTTGAAAGGCTGCAGCTTCCTTGTGATAAATATTCGCTGTGCACTAAAGATACCTTTGATGATGGGCTGTCACAAAAGTTAAAAAAGATATCCTACGCTTTAAAACGAAGTGAGTTTGCCAGACTTACCCCAATGCCGGATATACCGGAAACAGAAGCACTTGACGAGGCACTAAGGCAGGCAGAAGTTCTGAGAAAAAACAGGGATGGAGTGTTGGTGTTTAAAAATGAGTGGGGAATTATTGACGATTTGGTATTTTATCGTGAGAGCAGAGGGGATTGCGACAGGTCTGTAATATATGGCTCAGTGGTCAAAAATTCATATATCAATCCGATGCCTTATGATTGTGAGATAGCAAGCATTATAAGAGCTATGCAGGAAGGAGAGCTGCTCAGGGAGATTGGCAGGTTTAAGTTAGCAGGCGAGAAGTTTATGGAAGCGATTAAGCTGTCAGTAAAGCTTTATGAGGCTGAGTGGCTTTCGCGTCTGCTGTATTTATACGTGCAGAATGTTCTTGAGAGAGGTGATAAAAATATTATATTTAAGGAAACAGAATGTGTCGAACTACTGGAATATTCCTATGCACTCGCATGCACATATGATGATAGAAAGAGAATTAAAGCAATCAGAGACTTATGCAATAAATATAATCTGAGAGATGTGAGTCTTGATTATTAGTTGAAGTTTCCATATTTGCCATGGTAGATTTTAGCGAAGCGTGATAAGGTAATGCTTGTCAAAGCGCTTGAACAAAATTGAAGGGAATTTATCATGAGCAAATCGAAAAATATATCAATAAACTCTTATTTTCACAGAAATAAGCTGTGGTTTTCAATGCTTATTCTGGCGGATATCATTCAGGCACTTGCGGTAGTCGCAATATCGTATTTTATATCCTGCGTCTTTGCGGCAGTCGGAGAGAGCAGTATGGACAGCATTATAAGGCTGATTCCATTAGGAGCAGTTACGCTGGCATTTTTCTTTTTAACACAGGGCTTTCAGAAGTATGTACTGCGTCTTTTTCTGAAAAAGACTGATTCGCAGATAAGAACTGATGTCTTTTCAGGAATTATGTCAAAGGATTTTAAAGATTTTGGCGAGAAAAATACAGCAGAATATATCTCGGTCATGAATAACGAGCTTGAAAAGGCAGAGAGAAATTATTTGTCAATGATGCCGTATATGCTTGAGACAATCATTCTGACGGTAATATCGGCAGCAGGTCTGTTTTTCTATTCGGCACAGATGGCGATAGTAATTATTGTCACAGCGGCTGCCACTATTGCGGTTCCGGCACTGTTTGGGAAATACACCTCCGATGCAACGGATTCTTATATGCAGGCAATGTCAGCATACAATGTAAAAATTAAGGATATTTTTGCCGGATACGAGGTGATAAAAAGCTTCAGTGCAGAAAAAATAATCAAAAGTGTACATGACAGAACACTTGCATCCATGGAACAGAAGAAGTATAAATATCGTTCGGTAAATGATATGTTTTCCTGTTTTGTGATACTTATTACATATTTGATTATTATAATCCAGTATATCATTGCAGCATATCTTATAACTAAGGGCAGCATAACTCTCGCACTTGCGATGGGTGCGCTTGACCTTGGGCATACGGTAAATAATCAGGCGAGGGAGGCAACGAGTGCATTGCTATCTCTGAGGGGAACAAGAAAAATACGTGGGAGAATAGAAACACTACTGAAAAATACAGATGAGCAGGAAAGTTTGGATTACGATATGGGGACATTTGACGCCATAAGTGTAAGAAATGTCTTATTCGCATATAATGAAGGGCATAATGTCCTGAATAATATCAATTTTACATTTGAGAAGGGCAGAAAATATGCCATTGTCGGTGGGAGCGGTTCCGGCAAGTCAACGCTTATAAAACTTATAATGCAGTATTATAATGACTACACCGGAAGCATATATTGTGATGCTGTGGATATCAGGGCGATTCCAAAGAAAGCTCTGTATGGCAGGCTTGCAATGATACACCAGAAGGTTTTTATGTTCGATGACAGTCTGAAAAACAATATCACGATGTATCAGGACTACGGTGACGATGAGCTCTCAGAGGTTATAAAAAAGGCAGGTCTGGAGGAGGTTGTAAAAAATAACCCGCTCGGTCTTGAACAGAGGGTTGGCGAGAATGGAAAAAATCTGTCGGGAGGCGAGCAGCAGAGAATAGCGATTGCCAGAGCACTGCTCAAAAAGTCTGAGGTACTTATACTTGATGAAGCGACATCAAGCCTCGACAATGCGGTTGCCGCCAGGATTGAAAATACTGTGCTTGCTCAGAATAATATGATGGCAATAGTGATTACACATAAGCTTGTGGAGAATATTTTGAGGCAGTATGACGGAATAATAGTTATGCATAAGGGGCAGATTGCGGAATACGGCACGTTCGATGAACTTATGGAAATGAAAGCCAAGTTTTACAGTTTATTTATGTTAAATAATTAAGCTAAGAAAGCTGCACGGAGAAGAAATCGGGAGCAATGCAGCTATTGTAATAAAAATGAAGTATGGTAACTTAAGCTCAAAAAAATTAAGTGAATAATGTTTAAGTAATGTTGTAATAATGTTTGTATAATGTCATATATTATTTCAGAGCCTCATCTTACTTTATTATAGGCGGAAATGTGGGTGATTTTTGGCTTATAATGTATTAGTAATGTTGTTGTAATGTTTAGTAATGTTTGATATAGTTATGTCAAGAACATTATTAATGGAGGAGATTCATGAAAATCAGAGAATTATATCCAGATGTTATTACAGAAGATACAAGTTGTGAATATAAAGCAGTATTAAATCAGGATAATCCTATTAAATGGGCAAAAACTCTTATTGGATATGCAAATGATAAGGGAGGAACCTTGTTTGTAGGTGTATCAAACGATGGAGAAGCTTTTGGAATTGATCTTGAAGAAGTCGATAAAACAAAACTATTAATTTCAAGGATCAATGATAGACATATATTCCCACACATTAAGATTTCATATATGATGAGAAGTGTGGATTATAATGCAGAACATTTTGTATTAGCTGTTAAAGTTGCTCCTGCAGACTCTGTAATAAGATATAGAGAGGGAGATTACAATGAAACAGTTTTTATAAAGGGTGATGGGAATGCAACTCCAGCAACACCGGAAGAAATTATCTCACTTTCAAAGAGAAAATATGGTATAGATAATGAGACAAGCGAAGTGGCATATACTGATAATCTATGGTCAGAATACCTTAATCTTTGCAAGGAATACAGACAGGATAAATCCGCTCCAACAATGAAGGAATTGCAGAACGAGGAAATTGTTTCTAAAGATGGGTATGCGAAATCGGGATTTATAATGTTTTCAGACAACTATAATGAAGATGATACAATGATATGCTGCCGTTTGTGGAAAGGTAAAAACAAGACAGGTATTGTTTTGGATAGCAGCAGATTAAGAGGCTCTATTGCAAATGTTTTTACAAATGCATTAAACTTTATTGAGCGAAATACCAAAACAGGCTGGGTAAAAACAGAAAATGGAGGACGGGACGAAATCAGGTCTTATCCTAAGGAAGCTGTAAGAGAAGCATTGGTAAATGCCATTGCACATAGGGATTATTCTATTTCGGGAACGCAGATTGATGTTGACATATACTCAGACAGAATTGAAATAGTTTCGCCTGATTCATGGCTGCTGCCTAAAGATTACAATGCATATCCAGCAGGTTCAATACCGTCTATCAGACGAAATGCCATCATAGCAGCTTGTCTGGATGTGGCAAATCTGATGGAGAGAGGTGGAACTGGTTTTCAAACCATGATTGAATCTTATAAATTCAGTCCTGATGAAATTCAACCGGTAGTATCTATATATCCTGGATTTTTGAATTTGAGATTATATGACAGGTTATATAGGGATGAAGCTATAGAACTGGATTTGGAAGGACTTACTGCTGGAGAAAAAGTTATGGCTATTCTTAAGATGGAAGGTCCAAAGCCTATAAAGGAGCTGCAAACGTCTCTTAACTATCGAAGCAGAAGCCAATTCTTGAATGAGGTTATAAATCCGCTCATGGAATCAGGGGATATATATAGGGATGGCAAACCTAAATCGCCAACTGCACTTATTAAAATTAAAAGATAAAAGTAAAATATGGTCAAAAAACATCAACATTCGACTATGGATGAACGGTGAGATATGCCGTCATCCGGGAGAAGGAAAGCCAAGTTTTACAGTTTATTTATGTTAAATAATTAAGCTAAATTAGCTAAATTTAATTTACCGATTAACTTAAATATAATATAATACCCATAACAACAGTTATTTTGGAGGAGGTTGTTATGGGTATTTTTTTTGATGAGAAATCGCGTTCTTTTAAGCTGGACACGAAGAAGAGCAGCTATGTGGTTTCGGTGGTGGATGATGAGGGCTTCATCGGTCACGCATACTATGGTGACAGGATAAGCGATACGGATGTCAGATATCTGTTGAGGACGGACGAGAATCCATTCGTACCGTCTAAGAACAACAGGGACAGGGGTTCGTTTTTTGATGCTTTTCCGACGGAGTATCCGGGAAATAATGTGGGAGATTACAGGGAGGGTGCCATATCGGTGCGCTGTGAGGACAACAGCCGTGCGGTGAGCCTTGTGTATGAGGGACACAGAATATATGAGGGCAAGCCGGGGCTTAAGGGACTTCCGGCTACGTTCACATCGGGTGAAGTGAAGGCACTGGATGAAAGTGCCTGTGGCAACGATGACAGCAAGGTATACACACTCGAGATTAAAGCGGTCGACCCATGTATCGGACTTGCGGCTACACTGAGCTACAGCGTTTTCCCTGAACAGGATGTAATAACAAGAAGTGTTAAGTTAAAAAATAATTCGGATAAGAATATTTTCATAACCAAGGTTATGTCGGCGGCGCTTGACCTGCCGGATGAGGGCTACGAGCTGCTTTCGCTTCATGGCTCATGGGCGAGAGAACGCCGGATGGAGTTTAGGAAAATAGGCTACGGCAAGCAGAGCGTCGGTTCAATCAAGGGCAAATCATCACATCAGGAGCACCCTTTTATTGCGCTTGTTGACAATGGCTCATCGCAGGACACAGGACATGTGTATGGCTTCAGCTTCGTGTATTCGGGAAACTTCCTTGCACAGGTTGAGAAGAATCAGTTCGACAGTCTGAGAATCCTTATGGGTATTCATCCTGAGAACTTTGAGTGGAAGCTTGAGCCGGGTGAGGAGCTTCAGACACCGGAGGTTGTGATGACATATTCGGCGGCAGGCCTTGGAGCAATGACACGAAATCTTCATGACCTTTACAGAGGACATCTTATAAGAAGCCCGTACAAGGATAAGAAGCGTCCTATCCTTATAAATAACTGGGAGGCTACATATTTTAATTTTGATACGGAAAAGCTCTTAGCTATCGCACGCGAGGCAAAAAAGAGCGGCATAGAGATGCTTGTCATGGATGACGGCTGGTTCGGTCACAGAAATGATGACAACACAAGCCTTGGTGACTGGTATGTGAATGAGGAGAAGCTTCAGGGTGGTCTTAAGCATCTTGTGGATGAGGTGAATAAAATCGGTCTGAAGTTCGGAATATGGTTTGAGCCGGAGATGATTTCCCCGGAGTCGAAGCTCTATCGGGAGCACCCGGACTGGGCTATCGCCATACCGGGACGCGAGGCGTGCCGTTCAAGAAACCAGTATGTGCTTGATTTGTCAAGACCGGAGGTTGTCGATTACTGCTATGAGGCAGTTGCGGGAATACTGCGCAGTGCCAACATTGAGTATGTGAAGTGGGATATGAACCGCGAGCACACCGACCTTCACAGCAATTATCTTCCTGAGGACAGACAGGGTGAGCTAGAGCACAGATACATGCTTGCCGTGTATGAGCTTCAGGAGAGGCTTACCAAGGAATTTCCTGATCTTCTGCTTGAGAACTGCTCGGGCGGCGGGGCAAGATTCGACGCGGGAATGCTCTACTACAGCCCGCAGATATGGTGCTCCGATGACACGGATGCCATAGAGAGACTTGCGATACAGGAGGGAACGGCACTTATATATCCTCTTTCGGCTATGGGTGCACATGTGTCCGACTGTCCGAACCATACTGTCGGAAGGGTGACACCGTTCAAGACCAGAGGGGATGTGGCACTGTGCGGCACCTTCGGTTATGAGCTTGACATAACAAGAATACCGCAGGAGGACAGGGACGCTATTCCGGGTCAGATTGCGGCCTACCACAGGTACAATGACCTTGTGAGAAACGGTGACTACTACAGACTTGCGTCTTATCAGGAAAACAATATTTATGACTGTTATATGGTTGTTTCCAAGGACAGGAAGGAAGCACTTTTGACCTATGTACAGGTTCTTAACAGACCGAATTTCAAGAGCAGGATGATTAAGCTTGCCGGACTTGCACCGGATAAAAAATACAAGGTGCTTTACGAAGGAGCGGATGAAAATAATAATTCCGGCTCTGATGGAGAAAATCAGGTTCAGATGCTTTATGGCGATACTCTTATGAGTGCCGGACTGAGAATGCCCGGTATGTGGGGAGATTTCAAGAGCACGCTTATACACCTTGTGGCGGAATAAGCTGAAATATGGGATAAAAATTGTACTATATATGCATTTTTGTTGATTTGGATAATTGCGGAACTCAAATTTGCCAGTAAACAGTTGTGTACTAGTAAAATTACACAACGTATGATAATTACACATTGGGTTTCGCAATTGCCTATCTGATTCTGATAATTAGGAGGGAGGTACACGCGTGAAAAAATCAGTGCGTCTTGCGGACATCGGAGCAAGGCTGGGAGTGAGCACTGTGACGGTCTCAAAGGCTCTATCGGGTCAGAAGGGAGTCAGCGATACGCTCAGAAAACAGATTGAGGAGCTTGCCGACAGCATGGGCTATGTGCCGCCGTCTAAGGAGCCGCGGGAGGCGAAGAACAGAAGCTACACACTTGGAGTGCTTGTCGGAGAGAGATATATTGATAAATACGATTCCTTTTATCTGCAGATGTATAAGCAGATAACCGGGCGGGCCATTGCAAGAGAGTGCTTTGCTGTCATGGAGCCTGTCAGCATGGAGACGGAGAAGAATAATATACTGCCGAAGCTTGTGGCGGATAACAGAGCTGACGGAATCATTGTTATGGGACGGCTTAGCTGGGAATATCTTGATTTTCTTAATGAAAACTGCAGTCTTCCCATGATATATCTTGATTTCTGTGATAACAAAAAAGAGGCTGATGCGGTGATATCGGACAGCTACTATGGTGCATACAGGCTTACCAACTATCTTTTTGAGATGGGGCATACCCGGATAGGCTATGTGGGCACGGTGCTTGCGACAGGCTCAATCACCGACAGATATATGGGATACTTAAGGGCAATGATGGAGCATGGCAGTGAGGTAAGACCGGAATGGATAATCGAGGACAGGGAGAGAGAGCACGGAAGCATAGACCCCGAAAATTACATCCGCCTTCCGGGGGAGCTCCCGACAGCATTTGTGTGCAACTGCGATATTGCGGCGAGCTTTCTTATCAAGGCTCTTGAAGTGCGCGGACTCAGGGTGCCGCAGGATGTATCGGTGGTCGGCTATGATAATTTTATCTATCCCGGAATATGCGACGTCGAGATAACAACCTACGAGGTGGATATAAAGGAGATGGCGCGAAGAGCTGTACATACTCTTATAAAAAAGATTGCAGGTGAGGAGTACCGGCACAGAGTGTATATCGTGGAAGGGCAGCTTGTGATTAAAGATAGTGTGGCTGCGCTCAAAAAGAGTTGAATAATTATCAGACAGGTTGAGCATTTTGCTGAGGCATAGTGCAATATAAAATATTATAAAAAGTGTTGTGGCAAAAATACTTATAACAACAGCTTATTAAATGGAAAGGGGATACAAAAAATGAACAATACAATTGTCACACCCGGTGTCGGTACTATCAATCCGGATGCTGAGCTTAATGTTATGAAGGAAGAGATTACAAGGGAGCTCACAATGAGAATCATCCCGTTCTGGAAGAGCCTTTTCGATGACGAGAACGGCGGTTATTATGGGTGGCTTTCCTATGACCTGAAGCTTGACAGGGAGGCTGAGAAGGGCTGCATTTTAAACAGCAGAATTACATGGTTTTTCGCAAATGCATACACACTTCTCAAGGATAAGAGCCTTTTGAAGGAGGCTGAGCATGCGTACACCTTCATGAGGGATAAATGTATCGACAGGGAATATGGCGGAATATTCTGGTCGGTTACGTATGACGGCAAGCCGCTAGACACAACGAAGCATACATACAATCAGGCATTTGCAATCTATGCGCTCTCATCCTACTATGAGGCAGCAGGGGATGAGGAGGCGCTTAAGCTTGCCTATGATTTATACCATGTGATTGAGACAAAATGCCGCGATAAGGAAGGCTATCTTGAGGCGTTCACACGCGATTTTAAGCCGGAGAGCAATGAGAAGCTGTCTGAGAACGGAGTTATGGCGGGCAGGACGATGAATACACTGCTTCATGTGTTTGAGGCATACACGGAGCTGTACCGCGTGACCGCGGATGAGGACGTCAAGGGCAAGCTCTACGATATATTAAATCTCTTTGCGGACAAAATGTATAATCCAAAGAAGAAGCGTCAGGAAGTATTTTTTGACATGGACTACAATACGCTTATTGACCTTCATTCATACGGACATGATATTGAGACTTCATGGCTCATTGACAGAGGCATTGAGATAATCGGAATGCAGGAGAAGCGCCAGGGCATAACAGACGGCGTATATAAGAAGCTGTATGACAAGCTCACACCAATCACCAAGGCACTTGCCGGACATGTCTACGAGGAGGCATTTAACGGCAATTCGCTTGCGAATGAGTGCGAGCGCGGTGTGGTGAACACCACAAGGGTATGGTGGGTTCAGGCTGAGACAGTCATAGGTTTCCTGAATGCCTACGAAAAAAATCCGGCTGCAGATGAATACAGGGATGCTGCACTTTCGGAGTGGGAGTTCATCCAGTCATGCCAGATTGACAGAAGACCGGGCTCAGAGTGGTTCTGGGCAACCAACGAGGATGGCACGCCGCAGGAGGGCAGACCGATTGTGGAGCCGTGGAAGTGTCCGTACCACAATGGAAGAATGTGTATGGAAGTTATGAAGAGAATAGGGTAAAAAGGAGAGTAACCGATATGATACATGAGAGATATTATGTTGAGAAGGCGAAGCAGGAGGCTTTGCTTGCGAGGAAGAATAATAAGAGCGATTTTTACAATGGAATATATGACAGATATGAGTATCCTGTGCTCACAAGGGAGCATACACCGATTGAGTGGAGATATGATTTGAACAAGGAGACCAATCCTTACTTTATGGAGCGCCTTGGCATAAATGCGGTTATGAATTCAGGAGCAATCATGTTAAACGGCAAGTACTATCTCATTGCGCGCATAGAGGGAAATGACAGAAAGTCCTTCTTCGGTGTGGCAGAGAGCGACAATGGTGTGGATGGCTTCCGATTCTGGGATTACCCGGTAGTGCTTCCTGATACATGCGCGGAGGAGACTAATGTGTATGACATGAGACTTACACAGCATGAGGACGGATATATTTACGGTGTGTTCTGTTCGGAGAGCAAGGACACAGGCTCTAATGACCTTTCTGCAGCAGTGGCAGCAGCCGGAATTGTGAGAACCAAGGATTTAAAGACCTGGGAGAGACTTGACAATCTCACAACCCTCCATTCACCGCAGCAGAGAAATGTTGTGCTTCATCCTGAATTTGTTGACGGCAGGTATGCGTTCTACACAAGACCTATGGATGATTTCATTGAGACAGGAAGCGGCGGAGGAATCGGCTTCGGACTCTGCGATGATATAACACATGCGGTCATCGACGAGGAGAGGATGACGAGCATAAGAAAGTACCACACAATCACAGAGGTCAAGAACGGAGCAGGTGCAACACCAATCAAGACAGACCGTGGCTGGATTCACATTGCACATGGTGTCAGAAATACCGCAGCCGGACTTCGCTATGTAATATATGCCTTTGCGACAGACCTTAAGGACCCCGCCAAGGTGATTGCGGAGCCGTCGGGACTTCTCATTGGACCTAGAGGTGATGAGAGAGTCGGCGATGTTAGCAATGTCGTGTTCACCAATGGAGCAATTGTCAATGACAAGAACGAGGTATTCATCTACTACGCTTCATCGGATACAAGACTTCATGTCGCAGCCACCACAGTTGATAAGCTTGTTGATTATGTATTCAACACACCACAGGATCCGCTTCGTTCCCCGGACTGCGTAAAGCAGAGATGTGAGCTTATCGCTAAGAATATGGAGCTGTTGGGATAATTTAAGCAATAGAATTGCATTAAAGAAGAGGTACGATATATGTTTATAAGTCCATCGGACCCGCGATTGATTTATTGCGGGCGTATAGATTTTGACAATCCGGACGCACCTGTCATGGTGTATCCCTCAAGCTATGTGACCTTCAGATTCACAGGAAACCTTCTGAAGGTAAAGCTCACCAACAAGCGCTCATGCTGGAGCAACAGGATGGGCTGCGTTATTGATGGCGTCCAGACAGCGTTGCTGCTGTATGAGGACAATGAGGAGCATGAGTATATTATTTATGGAGAAAATAATACTAAGAAGCAGGACATGGCGGCTGATGACCATGATAAAGATGAAGTCTGGCATGAGGTAATTTTCTTCAAGCGACAGGACTCGGCCGACTATGTGACAATTCATGGCTTTGAGCTTGAGGATGGGGCAGAGCTTGCGACAAATGAGGCTGAGAAGAACAAGAGATTAAAGCTAGAAGTCTATGGTGACAGCGTTTCCTGCGGCGAGGTGTCGGAGGCAGTTGATTATGTGGGAAAGGCTGACCCTGTGCATAATGGGGAATTTTCCAATAGCTGGTATTCATACGCATGGATGACGGCACGGAAGCTCAACGCAAAGCTTCATAACATTTCTCAAGGCGGAATAGCGCTTCTTGACGGTACCGGCTATTTCGGGGCACCGGGGTATATTGGTGTGGAGTCATGCTATGACAAGATACAGTATTTTCCCGGCCTTGGAGAGGTAAAGCAATGGGATTTCAGCAGATATACACCGGATGTGGTTGTGGTTGCCATAGGGCAGAATGACGCACATCCCGACAACTATATGCCGGCAGATTACGATGGAGCCAAGGCAAAAAGATGGCGGGAGCGCTACGAATGGCTCATAAGAAGGCTCATGCAGCTATATCCGGAAGCTAGGATAGTCCTTGCTACAACCATACTCATTCATGACGCGGCATGGGACAGGGCGATATATGATGTGTGCAGGAGGATAGCCTCCGGCAGGGTTCATCATTTTCTTTATAAGAGGAATGGGGCAGGAACTCCGGGACATATCAGAATACCTGAGGCGCAGGAAATGTCTGAGGAGCTTGCAGCATATATACAGAGGATTATGTAAACAGAAGAAAGCAAATATTAATGGCTGGTAATTGCGAAATTCGGTGTGCGATAACTGTAGGTTGTGCAATTTTGCTAGTATCATTTCGGACACATTAGTTCGACACAGCCGAACTATTGCGACGTTCAAAAGGTCCGGCGGTGTACTAGTTTGCACAACTGTTTACCGGCAAAAATGAATTTCGCAATTACCTGATTCATAATTATAATAAGGAGAATGGTAGCATGAATGAACTGGCAAAATATATAGATTTTGGGCAAGGGGTTGCCAATCCGGGATACATCTGGAATATAAAGGATGTGATGAAGAGAGCAGAGGCGGGCGAGAAGCTCACAATAGGATTTATCGGCGGTTCGATAACACAGGGAAGCCTGTCATCCACACCTCAGAAATGCTATGCATATCTTGTGTATGAATGGTGGGTAAGGACATTCCCACAGGCAGAATTTAAGTATGTCAATGCAGGCATAGGCGGAACTACGTCACAGTTCGGCGTTGCCAGGGCACAGGATGACCTGCTTGATGCGGAGCCTGATTTTGTGATAGCAGAATTTTCGGTAAATGATGAGAGCACCGGGCATTTCGAGGAGACTTATGAAGGACTTGTGAGAAAAATCCTTTCGTCCAAATCACATCCCGCACTTATGCTTGTCCACAATGTGTGCTATAACAATGGAGCCAGCGCAGAGCTTGTACATTCAAGAATTGCAAGGCACTACAATATTCCGTCGGTGAGCATGCAGAGCACGCTGTATAAGGCTCTTTTGAATTGTAGATTTGACAACAGAAGAATTACCCCGGATGACCTTCACCCTAATGACTGTGGGCATGAACTTGTCAGCATGGTTATTACAAAAAGGCTTGAGCAGATAAAAAATACGGTAAAGGCAGAATACGAGACGGCAAAATCACAGAGAGCTGCAGCGCAGCCTGATGCCGGAGCTGCCGCTCTGCTCCCGGAGCCATTGACAGCCAATGCCTACGAGGATTCGGTAAGATACCGGAATTATAACTCAACCCCGGAGCTTGACGGCTTTAAGGCTGATATGTCTGAGCAGAGGGATATCACGGACTGCTTTAAGAAGGGTTATACTGCTTCCGAGAACGGAGCGTGCATTACTTTCAAGGTAAAGGGAAGCTGCATAGCTGTACAGTTTAGAAAGACAATACATAAGCCTGCACCTGTTGCGGTCGCAGTTATTGACGGCGATGAGGCGAATGCGGTGACACTTGATGCTAATTTCGATGAGACCTGGGGAGATAAGCTTGAGCTGTACACGCTATTAGAGCATGGTGAGAATAAGGAACACACGGTGCAGATTAAGCTGGTAAAGACAAGTGAAGCTGATGCCTCGGAGTTCTATCTTGTGTCGATTATCGCAAGCGGACGCTAGGAGCAATGGTACAAAAAGCTATAAGACTGTATGAGATATTCAGATATTGAGGAATATAGTCTGATTACGCTTACTTGAAACGTAAAAAATTTAAACGCTAAATAATTAGACTATAAATACAAATAGAAAAATAGGAATATAGAAAAAGGAGAAAACTATGTTCAGGGACGATTTCGTGTGGGGCGTTGCGAGCAGCGCCTATCAGGTTGAGGGCACAGACCCGGAGGACGGAAGAGGTAAATGTGTGTGGGACGTGTTTACTGAGGAAGGGCATATTCATGAGAACCAGAATGCGTACACAGCATGTGACCATATGCATAGGTATAAAGAAGACTATGCACTTATGAGACAACTGGGTATAAAGGCATACCGTTTTTCGATGAACTGGGCGAGGATACTTCCTGAGGGAACAGGCAGAGTGAATGAAAAGGCGATAGCCATGTACCGTGATATGATTGTCACAATGAAGGAGAACGGAATCACGCCATACATCACAATGTTTCACTGGGAGCTTCCGCAGGCGCTTCAGGTAAAGGGTGGCTGGCTCAATCCTCAGATTGTGGATTGGTTTGGTGAGTATGCCAGGGTGATAGCCGAGAATTTTGCGGATTTGTGCGATTATTTTATAACGATAAACGAGCCGCAGTGTGTTGTCGGACTTGGACACCTCAGTGCCGTGCATGCGCCGGGTGTCAGGCACACGGTTACGGACACATTCCAGATTGCGCATAATCTGTTAAAGGCTCATGGGCAGGCTGTCATCAATTTAAGAAAATATGCAGGAAGACCAATCAAGGTAGGCTATGCCCCTACAGGTGGGGTCGCATATCCTTATACTGATTCGCCGGAGGATATCGAGGCGGCAAGGAAGGTGTATTTCGGTTTCTATAATCCATTGGACAACTGGACATGGAATGTAGCATGGTTCTCCGACCCGGTATTTTTGGGACATTATCCTGAGGAAGGGCTTAAAAAATTCAAAAAATATCTTCCGGATATTACCAAAGAGGATATGGAGCTTATTCATCAGCCGCTTGATTTTATGGGACAGAATATTTATAACGGTTACTTCGTACGAGCCGGAAAGGATGGAGAACCGGAGTTCGTCGACAGGGCACCGGGCTTTCCAAGGACGGCGGCAGGCTGGCCTGTGACACCGCGTGCATTCTATTACGGCATTAAGTTCTTATATGAGAGGTACAAGCTGCCACTGTACATAACCGAAAATGGTATGTCCTGCCATGACCTTGTAAGCAGTGACCACAAGGTGCATGACCCTAACCGCATAACCTTCCTTGAGAGCTACATAAAGGGGATGGAGAAGGCAATAGATGAAGGCGCGGATGTACGAGGATATTTTGAGTGGACCTTTCTTGATAACTTTGAGTGGGCGGATGGATATACACAGCGCTTCGGAATGGTTTACGTGGACTTCACAACCCAGGAGCGCATACCAAAGGATTCAGCTTACTGGTATTCCAAGGTGATTGAGAGCAACGGAAGGTGCCTGCCGGAGACGGGAATACTGTGGTGTTAACTACCGGAAATAAGGCAAAACAGAGCAATCAGGGAGTTTTAAGTCTGCTTGCGTAATAGTGCAGAGGTTTATGGATGTTGGGGCTTTGCCCCAACATTTTTTTTTGATAGACTTAATTTTTTCTATATGTTATAACAAAAATAGCAGATAAAAATATTTGCAGGGAGAAGGAGAAGCAAAAAAATGGGAATGGTATTTAAAAATCCGCCTATGGGGTGGAACAGTTATGACTATTATGACACAACCGTAAATGAGGAGCAGGTGAAGGCAAATGCTGACTTTATGGCAAAGCACCTTAAGGAATGTGGCTGGGAGTACGTTGTTGTGGATATTGCATGGTATTCCAAGGAGGCCGGACAGCAGAGGGATAAGTTCCAGTACGTTCCTTTTGCCAGGTTAGAGATGGATGAATATTCGAGACTACTTCCGGATGTGGACAGATTTCCTTCATCGAGGGATGGCAGGGGCTTTGGACCGCTGGCGGATTACGTGCATGGACTGGGACTTAAATTCGGCATACATATAATGAGGGGAATACCGCGTTGTGCGGCATATTTCCGTACAAAAATTAAAAATACGGATTTTACAGCGAACCAGATTGCAGCCCCTGATTCTATCTGCTTCTGGAACCCGGATATGTATGGGGTAAATCCGGACGCCGATGGAGCACAGGCATACTACGATTCGCTCCTTGAACTGTATGCTTCATGGGGCGTTGACTTTATTAAATGCGATGACATCTGTCGTATGGATGCGAGGTCGAGTAAGGATGAGATTATGATGCTCCATAGGGCAATAGAAAAGTGCGGAAGAGATGTGGTTCTCAGCCTGTCACCGGGACCTGCTATTGTAGATGAGCATGACTTTTATTTTGAAAATGCGAACATGTGGCGTATCACGGATGATTTCTGGGATCACTGGGAGTCCCTGCTTGATATGTTTGACAGATGTAAAAACTGGCAGGACTATGTCAAGGACGGCGGATACCCGGACTGCGATATGCTTCCGCTTGGCAGATTGGGCAAGGGCTTCGGACAGGAAAGGGACACTAATTTCACATACGATGAGCAGAAGACCATGCTGACACTCTGGACAATATTCCGTTCACCGCTGATGTTAGGTGCAGAGCTCACCAAGCTTGATAAGCAGACGATAGAACTTCTCACCAACAAGGATGTATATGAGATGTTTAAGAAGGCGCGCGGAGCAAGGGAGACTATGCGAAGTGACAGCTGCATTGTATGGCAGAGCGAATCCGCCGATAAGAAATATAAGGCAATTTTTAATATAACCAACAAGGCACTGGATGTCACCTCAGATATTCTTGAGGAGGTGCAGCAGAATGTGAAGGAGCTGTGGTCGGGAAAAGAACTTGGTGAGCAGAAGGAGTGGAAGATTCCGGCACATGGAGTGTTGCTGTTTGCATGGTAATTATGTAGGTGATATAGATATTTTGGTGATACAGATAATTTTTTAATAAAGTATTGGTGCGCCTGTACGGTGCATGGAAAAGCCTTGAGAGCAAGAATAATTGATATGTATTATCTTTTCGCCGGCAGTTCGGCGAGAGGCGGATATATCAATTATTAAGCTCTCAAGGCTTTTAAATTTATGGTTTTACATATTCTTCTATTGTACAGCTATGATGTTTCTTGTCTTTTCCCTCAGAATCATAGTTGATTCCAACAAGCAGAATCCTGTCGCTGTAATCTGCAAGTGCACCGTGGTAGCGGTTAGCCTTTATCTGCTGCAGGGCAGTGTCGGCAGACTGGTTGTACTTTAGCTCCACAATCATTGCGGGTCTGTGCCCGGCATTAGCTCTTGGAATGAAGGCAAAATCGGCAAAACCCTTTCCGGCAGGCATTTCACGGATGATATTGTAGTATGCCGGCGCGGTGAAGTATGCCATCGTGAGAACACAGCTCAGAGAATTTTCGTCATTGTATTTTAACACGGAGGTGTAGGTATCGTGGGCGAGTTCGATGAGTTCGGCGACTCTCTCTGCGTTCCCTTCGATTGTTTCATCGAGCAGCTCATCGCAAGTCGAAATTGCCCTGGCTATATCAGACCATTCACCTGTCTGAAGTGCCGCCTCAAATGCGGTTGCAACCTCATAATTAGGTATAAACGCTTTCTTCCTGTCCGAATCATACCCAAGATATCCAAGATGAATAAGTGCTGTCAGCGCGTCGTCCTTGGAGGCTATTGTTGAAAAATCATTTTTGAAAGTGTTGGTATTGACCCTTACCATGCTGCCGGCTAACATCGCCATGATATCATCTTTAAGACCGGCATAATTCATGGTGATAAACGTATTGATTGACGCAAAGGAGGATGTGTTTTTCCAATACGAATCAAAATCCTGCCTGTCCATTGCCATGGATACGGAATTAGGGTTATACATGTGCATTCCATCTATCAGATATCCGTTGTACCATGCTTTCGTACTGTCAAAATCCATATCATACTGTTTGCATAGATTCTTAACTTCGTCTTCCGTGAAGCCATAATACTCTGTAATCGGTTTTGATTTGAGCATTGTGTACTCCCTGAAGTTGTTGAGCGCCGATTCATCCTTAATCTTTTTGATTGGCAGAATACCTGTGATATATGCCAGAGCAAGGAAGGACTTGGATTCCTCCGACTTGAACAGTGAGTGAAGGAACTGCAAATATTTGTGAATCAGATTTTCGTCATGGCTGTTTCTGATTATACAATCCCATTCATCGATAATAATTACAAAGGCGGTATCAGTTTTTCGATAAATCTCATATATGAGCAGATAAAGCTCTTTTTCATAATTAAGCGAATCACCATACACTTCCCTAAAGTCATCGCAGATACGCTCTTTGATAGACTCTGTCAAGTCCTCCTTATGAAAATCCCAGACAGAAGAGATATCCAGATGTATAACATTATACTTGTTCATATGTTTCTTGTAATCTGCATTGGAAGCAAGCTTCGTATCCTCAAAAAGCTTTGTCGAATCGCAGCCAAGGCTATAGTAGGCATCAATCATTCCCGCGGCATGCGACTTGCCGAAACGTCTAGCGTGGCTTAGAGCAATACATTTGTCATCAGTGAATAATCTGCGGTTAAGAAAGTTCAATAAATTTGTCTTATCAACATAAACCATACTGTTTCTTGCCTGTCTGAAACTTGCATTACTTGGATTGAAATATATTCCCATTATCAATTCACCTCCCAAAGTCTTATTAATATAGTATAATTTTTTTATTATATTATGTCAAATAAGACATTGTAATTAAGGTAAACATTTGGTTATGGCAGAGCCGGACGTTGGACATGAGTAATATTCTGTATACAAAGTCCGTGTATCACTTTTTAAACTCATAGTCATACCTTTTGGAAATTATACATACATTGTAAAAAAGATTCTTAAGGGGTATTTTTTGAAGGGTTATATCGAGGAAAGGGCGATGGAGATTGCCTCCTACATTATCGAGAATAACTGCACCGTGCGTCAGGCTGCCAAGCAGTATGGGATAAGTAAGAGTACCGTACACAAGGACGTCGCCGAGCGTCTTCCTGCCATCAATTCGGAGCTTGCAAGGCAGGCACGTGAGATACTTGAGTTAAACAAGAGCGAGAGGCACATCCGCGGTGGACTTGCCACCAGGGAGAAATATCTGCATCTGCATAATGCACATACATAATGAGAGCAGGAAAATTTTAAACATTGAAGGGGCTGCTGTTATGGAGATATGAAATATTCTTAATAACAGCAGCCTTTTATAAAATGATTCTAAGAAATGTGTTGAATGTTTTGTAAATTCATGTCTGGTAAACAGAAATTAGATTATATAGTTGGCAATGTCATTTGAATATAAAATAAAAATTGCAGCAATAAATTGTGTTTCCACAAAAGAAAAAAGGCATATCACAGATAAATAAAAGATGAATATGCGGTAAGAGCTACCTGAATGTATCAATAATGAAAAACTATTATATAGAAATTAGGAAGCGCCTTTGGTATAATAGACTGGTTATAATATTTATTATTTCATACTGCAGTTATTAAAAACGGATTTATATTACATCTATAAAATGGCATTATCTTGGAGGCGGACATGGAAATAAAGTGTGTGTGGGAACATAATGGCAATGATACTCTGTTGTATGCTGAGGATTATGTAGGAGCATTTACAAGAGGCAAAAATCTGGATATCGCATTAGAAAAAATGCAGAATGAAATTCAGTCATATCTGGCGTGGTGTGGTGAAAGTAAAGAAGCAGTAAACCCGGTAGTGGTTCAGGAGAAAACGTCTGAGCTGGAGATTAAGGACGCAGACAGCGATGTTATTTTTATATCGGAAGAAGAACCATTGACTATGGAAGAATATATAAGATTAAGAGAGCTGGCACTAAAGTCGGCTTTGGATTTTCAAAAACTCTATGATATGGTGCCGGATAAGGACAAAAGTGTCCTGCCCATAAGGAAAACTTTTTATGGTGAGGTTCCGCGTACAGCGAAGGAAATATATTTGCATACAAAGAATG
Source organism: Eubacterium sp. (assembly GCA_003486385.1). Taxonomy (GTDB): domain Bacteria; phylum Bacillota; class Clostridia; order Lachnospirales; family Lachnospiraceae; genus CAG-882. Next base: position 40,043 of record DNFT01000100.1, read on the forward strand.
TGAATAGTTACTACTTTGGGGAGATAGGAATTGACACGGACAACGGAGTCGCTATCACGGAGTGCCGTAAAAGGGGATTTGAAAAGCTGGAAGCGACACAGGATTTTTTAAGTGGCAGACTTCGGAAAGGGAGTTATGATGAGATGTGGTCTGTGAGAAAAGTGCTGCGCCGTTTTGTCTGGCATGACAGGATTCATGCAAAAGCAATGTGGAAGATGATGAAGAAAACATTTCCGGAAGTACAATTCGATGATGTTTTTCTTTTTGGTTAGAAAGTTGCATTATGCAAAGAAAAGAAGCTTATATATAACGCTTACCTAAGTCATTTACCAATATTGAAATGGTGTAGCCTATAATGAGTAGTTTAATCAGATTTTCGATGGATTCTGAGGGTTTATGAGATGCTTCAAACAAGCCAAAGCAAACTCTTGGTAGAAGCAAATGCCGGGAAGGTAGCGAGGGTGATAGAGAAGGCTGCATTATATCCAGAGAGCAAAGATTACATATTAGAGAACTTATCGGAAAACAAGGAAAAATTATGCGTGGGGTAAGAGAAGCAAGGTGAGAGCCTTGCTTTTTAATTTGGTATCTGAAAAACAAATAATCAACACTGAAATGAGAAAAAGCCACATTTGAATGTTGATTATTTTGAAAAAATGCATATAATAGAAAGTAGAAAAGAAGATGAGGTAGCAATTATGTTGATACAATTTAGTTTTAAAAATTTCAAATCCTTTAGGGAAGAAGCTGCTTTGGATTTGTCCGCCACCAAGATGACAGAATTTTCCGAAAGAGTTGTGACCATCGGAAGTGAAAAGATACTGCCGGTTGCGGTCATTTATGGAGCAAACGCAAGTGGTAAGTCAAATATATACAGTGCATTTGAGTATATGGCTGAGTATGTAGTGGATTCTTTCAAGTACGGAGATGAGGAAGAGAAGTTTGAGGAGTATAGACCTACTCCGTTTTTGTTTGATTCCACGTCAGCATATGCGGAATCCAGTTTTGAGGTTTATTTTACCATTCCCGGAGATAAGAACGAGAAGACATATAATTATGGATTCTGTGTTAACAAAGAAGGCGTAACAGAGGAATGGCTGAATTCTAAGGCTAAGACAGCCAGAAAGTACAGTACAGTATTTTATCGTGGGAATTCTGAAAGTGAATTAGATTTATCAGGCTTGCCGAAGAACAGCAGGGATAATATAAAGATTGCACTTGAAAAGCAGGTGTTGATTGTTTCCTTAGGAGCTAAGTTAAAAATTAGTAAATGTAAGGCAATCAGAGACTGGTTTATGACAAATGAATTTGCAGATTTTGGTGATCCGTTTACTAATTTTTTCTTATCACGCAGATTGCCGAGAGGCTTTGTGGATGATAAGAATGTTCAGCATAAGGTTGTGGAATATTTTGCATCTTTTGATGAACATATTAAGGATTTTCGGGTAGAAAAGGTTCCGAGTGATGGTGAATCAAAGGAAGAAAAATATAAGATTAATGCGCTTCATAAGAAGATTGATTCTGATGAAATGGCAGAGATACCCTTAGGTGCAGAGTCAGCGGGAACATTGAAGATGTTTGCTCTTTATCCAGAATTACAGGAAGTATTGGAAAAGGGAAGTGTATTTTTTATTGATGAATTAAATGCCCGATTACATCCGCTTTTGGTAAGAAACTTTTTGCTTACATTCTTGAACCCGAATATCAATGTTAACCATGCGCAACTTGTATTTACAACGCATGATACCTGGCAACTTTCAAATCAGTTGCTGCGTCGTGACGAAATTTGGTTTGTTGAGAAGGATGATCGAGGTGTTTCAACATTATACTCTCTTGCAGATTTTGTGGATGAGGATGGAGTGCGTATTCGCAAGGACGAAAGCTATGAGAAGAATTATCTGATTGGTAAGTATGGTGCTATTCCGGCTTTAAAGAGTATAGATATTTTTAAGGGTGCGGGGTGTCCGGGGGACATTGGTTCAGCACCGACCGAAGTGGAACGGAGAGATTGAGCATGGCAAAAGGGGATAGAACAGGGAATAGAAAGACAAGGGAGCAAAGAAGAATAATCAAAGTACCGGAATTGGGATATTACTTGATCGTTACAGACACAGAAGGGACAGAACGTTGCTTTTTTGCAGGACTGCATCAATCATTGCCGGAAAAAGTTAGAAACAGACTAGTCATTAAAGTTGTGGAAACAAAGACAAGAAGCATGATTGATAAATGCCTGGAGCTAACAGCCTATGAGGCTCAATATCGTATTCCTTGGATTGTGTTTGACAGAGATCAAGTGATAGGATTTGATGAAATTATTTCCGAGGCAGAGAAAAAAGGTATACAAGCAGGATGGTCGAATCCATGTTTTGAAATATGGATGTATGCTTATTTTGGTGCAATGCCGGTAATCCAGGATTCATGGACATGCTGCTCTGAGTTCGGACGAGTATATGAGAGCAAGACAGGACAGAAGTATTCCAAGGCAGATGAAAAGATGTATGGAAAAATCAGCAATGCAGGGAATGAGGAAAAGGCAATACAGATAGCACAGCAGAAGTTGGAGCAGTGTGAAAGAGAAGGTAAAAAGAAACCATCAGAGATGTGCCCGGGGACGACGGTGCATAGGTTGGTGGGGGAGATACGTTATAAAACAAATAATTA
>DNFT01000042.1:0-4187 GCA_003486385.1 Eubacterium sp.
TTCAAAAGCAGCATCCGTGCTGCTTTTGGCTAGGTATTAAGCAGAGTTCTAAGAACATCTAAGCTTCTACCAAAAGTCGTGATATGCATAAATATAATACGTTATACACGCTAAGTTTACAGCACATGTTTTGACCCCAACATCATGCTACATAAATGTGATAATAGAAATGGAGTTATTTATGGGAATAGTAGTTATGGGAGCAGTGTTTGTGGATATCAAGGGATTTCCGGAGGATATCTATATACCTGATGGAAGAAATGTGGGACATGTAGAGTATATCCATGGCGGTGTGAGCAGAAATGTAGTTGAGGATATAGCCAATATTGAGCTTCGCCCAACATTTGTAGGCATTGTCGATGACAGTGCGCTTGGCGAGGATGTGGTTAAGAAGCTTAAGAATCATAAAGTTAATACCGATTATGTCATGACGAGGCCGGGAGGAATGGGAACATGGCTTGCCGTATTTGACCATAATGGTGACCTTGCGGGTTCAATATCACAGAGACCTAATCTCATGCCTATACTTGGACTTCTTGAGGAGAAGGGCGATGAGATTTTCGCAAATGCGGATTCAGTTATTGTCGAGGTTGACATGGACAAGGATATAATCAAGAAGGTTGTTGCACTTGCAAAGCAGTATAACAAGAAGCTGTACGGTGTTGTCAGCAATATGAGTATAGCTGTGGAGAGAAGGGATTTTCTTAAACATTTTGACTGTTTCATCTGTAACCAGCTTGAAGCAGGAATGTTGTTCATGGAGGACTATGCGGATAAGAGTCCGGAGGAGCTTCGCGATATTCTTTCTAAGCGTGTCATCCTTGGAAAAATACCGGCGATGATTGTCACGATGGGCGGAAACGGAGCAGTCTATGCAGATGTCAACGGGGAAAAGGGAATATGTCCGCCTCAGCGCGTCCGCGTAAAGGATACAACCGGAGCAGGAGATGCGTTCTGTGCAGGCGTCGCAAGCGGACTTACCTATGGAAAGACGCTCAGCGAAGCGGTGGAGATTGGAAGCCGTCTCGCTGCCTCGGTCATCACATCATCGGAGAATGTGTGTCCGAGATTCCTTCCGGAAGAATTTGGTATTACATTAGATTAAATAAAAAAGCTGGCATGAAAGCTGCGCATGTATGTGGCAGAATTTCTGTCAGCTTTTTGTTTTATGTACCAATTTTCAATTCTGTGTCGATTACGGCTTCCATTTCAAGGGTATATCCCACAATATTGACAAGTGTGGAATAAATTACAATGAGTAAAGTCAAAATTTATTTGAAAATCAAATAAAAAAAGTGCTTGCAAAATACCCTCATAGGGTATAATATAATGTCAGGATACCTGATAGGGGTATGCTGGCTGCGAGGTATATCATTTCATTTATGGAGCAGAGATACGATTCTATGCAGGATTTTTTAGGTATCAATCAGAAGGCTGTCAGGAGGGTATTATGGAGAACAATAAGGATAATTGTCCGGCATGCGGCGGAAAGACAGAGAACAAGTGCTGCTGCTGCGAGAAGCATAAGGAGCGTTCACCGAAGGAATATAAGGATTTGTTAAACCGGTTGAAGCGTATAGAGGGACAGGTCAGAGGCGTCGAACATATGATAGAGGAGGACGCGTACTGCACGGATGTGCTGGTGCAGGTTGCGGCTATCAATGCCGCACTCAACAGCTTTAATAAGGTTCTTTTAGGGAATCACATAAGAACCTGTGTGGCTGAGAATATACGTGAAGGGAATGATGAGGTGGTTGATGAGCTTGTGGGAGTTATTCAGAGGCTTATGAAATAGCGAAAGGAGAGATGAAGCTTGGAACAATATAAGGTTACAGGGATGAGCTGTGCCGCCTGTCAGGCGAGGGTTGAGAAGGCTGTGAGCAAGGTCCCGGGAGTCACATCGTGCTCTGTGAGCCTGCTCACCAACTCGATGGGAGTCGAGGGCACGGCTTCGAGCGCGGAGATTATAAAGGCAGTGAAGGCGGCTGGATATGGCGCTTCGATTAAGAAGGACAAGGGCAGCGCGGCGCAGAGCAGTGCGGCTTCTGCGGATGAGGATTTACTTAAGGATAAGGAGACGCCGGTTATGGTCAAAAGACTGGTGGCTTCGGTCGTACTTCTGCTTCCGCTCATGTATATTTCAATGGGTCACATGATGTGGAATTGGAAGCTTCCTTCTTTCATGGACGGGAATCACATCGCAATGGGGCTTACGCAGCTTCTTTTAACAACCATGATTATGGTTATAAACCAGAGATTTTTCATAAGCGGTTTCAGGAGCGCTGCGCATGGGGCACCTAATATGGACACGCTTGTTGCATTGGGCTCCGCGGCTTCGTATGTGTACAGTGTGTACGCACTGTATGCGATGACATCTGCACAGCTCAGGGGCGATACAGAGGCTGTTATGGCTTATATGCATGAGTTTTACTTTGAGTCTGCTGCAATGATACTTACACTTATCACCGTGGGTAAGCTGTTAGAGGCGATATCCAAGGGCAGAACTACGGATGCGCTTAAAGGACTTATGAAGCTTGCACCTAAGACGGCAGTTGTTAAAAGAGACGGAGAAGAGGTGACAGTTCCGATAGAGCAGGTTCACAAGGGAGATTACTTTGTGGTTCATCCGGGTGACAGCATTCCGGTGGATGGTATTATAGTAGAAGGAACTACCGCGGTGAATGAGGCGGCGCTTACCGGCGAGAGTCTTCCGGTTGATAAGGCTGAAGGAGATAAGGTGTCGGCGGCTACGGTAAACCAGCTTGGATATATTGTCTGCGAAGCTACGCGTGTCGGAGAGGATACCACATTATCCCGGATAATCAAGATGGTGGGTGACGCGTCTGCTACTAAGGCACCGATTGCGAAGGTGGCGGACAAGGTTTCCGGTGTGTTCGTTCCGGTTGTAATAGGGATTGCCGTTGTGACCTTTATAATATGGCTGCTGACAGGACATGCTTTTGGCTATGCGCTTGCAAGAGCTATCTCTGTGCTTGTCATAAGCTGCCCTTGTGCACTTGGACTTGCGACACCTGTTGCAATCATGGTTGGAAACGGAATGGGTGCTAAGCATGGTATCATGTTCAAGACTGCAGTATCCCTTGAGGAGACAGGTAAGGCGAAAGTTGTGGTTCTGGACAAGACAGGAACCATAACGAGCGGTGCACCTATGATAACGGATGTGTACCCGGCAGCCGGAGTGAGCCGTGAGGAGCTTCTTATGAAAGCGTATGCTATTGAGAGTAAGAGCGAACATCCACTTGCAAAGGCTGTGATAGCGGGGGTTGAAAATGAGGAAAGTTTGCTTGCCAAGGCTAAGCTGCTTGGTACTGTGGAGGATTTCAGTGCAGTTCCCGGAAGTGGTCTTGCAGGAAGCTTAGGAGGCACCGGAATATACGGAGGAAATGCAGGATTTATAGAGAATGTGTTAGGAAAAGAGGGGGAGCCGGCAGTTAATGCCCTGAATGAGGCAGTTAAGGTGGCGGACAGTTTCTCGGAGGAGGGGAAGACAGCACTGTTTTTTGCTGAGAAGGACAGGCTGCTTGGAATAATAGCGGTTGCAGATGTCATAAAAACAGACAGCCCGGAGGCTATAAGACAGCTAAAAAATATGGGTATCCATGTCGTAATGCTCACCGGGGACAATGAAAAGACAGCCAGGACCATAGGCACTCAGGCGGGAGTTGACGAAGTCATTGCAGGTGTACTGCCGGATGAAAAGGCGGAAGCAGTGGGCAGATTTAAGTCACGCGGCAAGGTTATAATGGTCGGTGATGGTATAAATGATGCACCTGCCCTTACAGCCGCCGACATAGGACTTGCCATAGGTGCAGGAACGGATATAGCTATTGATGCTGCTGATGTGGTGCTTATGAAGAGCAGGCTGAGCGATGTTGTTACCGCGATACGGTTAAGCCGCGCTACACTCCGCAATATCCATGAGAACCTGTTCTGGGCATTTATATACAATATTATAGGTATACCGCTTGCGGCAGGTGTGTGGATTCAGCTTTTTGGCTGGACGCTCAATCCGATGTTCGGAGCAGCGGCAATGAGCCTGTCAAGCTTCTGCGTGGTGACTAACGCGTTGCGTCTTAATCTTTTTAAGGACTAGTCTGTGCGATAATGGAGTTATGGACAATGACATTATAGAAAATGATGTTGGGGTCAAAACATGCCAACTTAAT
>DNFT01000042.1:4313-42896 GCA_003486385.1 Eubacterium sp.
CGAAGCAAGATGTTCTAAGAACTCTGATAAAGGTCTTTCTATACGTTAGCCACCGAAGCCGGCATACATCCGTGTATGCATTGCTTCTAAAGCAGCCTCCGTGCTGCTTTTGGCTAGGTGTGGAACAGGGCAACATCATGGAAAATGGTATTATATAAAAATTAAGAAGTTATAAGAAGTATGCAGCTATCTAATAGCGTTATAAATAAATGCATATTAAAAAATAAAAAGATAAATAAAAAGAAAGAGGTAAAGGAATATGGAAAAGATTACAGTTGGTGTTGATGGAATGATGTGTGGCCACTGCGAGGCACATGTGAATGATGCGGTCAGAAACGCACTCAAGGTTAAGAAGGTTACCTCCTCACATTCTAAGAAGGAGACGGTTATAATTGCTGAGGAGGGACTTACGGATGAACAGATTAAGTCGGTTATCGACGCAACAGGTTACACTGTAACGGGAATAAGCAGAGAGCCTTACGCTAAGAAGGGACTATTTGGATTCTAGGAGAATAAGCCAAGCAAAAAAGAGGCTGCCACCTGATTTTTGAGGTGACAGCCTTTTCAGCATTAAAATGCAGATGTTTTTAACTTAAAATTATTTGATGCTCTTTTCATTGATGATTGTAAAAACAATTATGGCAGCCGTAAGCAGCAGGAGCATCACTGTGAAAGTGGTTTTGCCGATGCTTTTGGACAGCGCACAAATGATAATCAGCAGTATGCCTGATATGAGGCGGATGAGCCCGTTGCGCCTTCTGTAGCGGAGGACATAGTAATAGCTCTTGTATGTCCCGGGTGTGCGCCCATGACCGAGCAGGTTGGCGACGCCGAAAATTATTAATATAATGCCGAGGATATACAGGTCACTGATTGAGTGATAATAATATCCGTACATTATCTGCTCCATCTTCCGCTGGCTCCACAAGGAAGCACAAGTCCGTTTCCGGATACCGGAAGACCAAGCTCTCCTGATTCAACGCTTCCGCCATGCTTTGGAATGATGGCTGTAGAAATCATGTAGGTGAGTACAGATGGTGCGAGACCTGTTGTGTAGGAATTGATGAGGAAGAACAGCGGGTCATCGCTTAAAAGCTGTTCTGTCTGCTGTATGAATGGATATATCGAATCCTCAATCTTCCATATCTCACCCTTAGGACCTCTTCCGTAGGAAGGTGGGTCCATTATTATGCCATCGTATTTATTCCCGCGTCTTATCTCACGCTCGACAAATTTTCCACAGTCATCGACAAGCCAGCGGATAGGTGCGTCACCCAGTCCGGAGGATACGGCATTTTCCTTTGCCCAGCTTACCATGCCCTTGGCGGCATCAACATGGGTTACCTTCGCACCTGCTGAGGCAGCGGCGAGAGTAGCACCACCGGTGTAGGCAAAGAGGTTGAGAACCTTGATTTCACGGCCCGAGGAAACAGCGTCCTTTATTTTCTTTCCGAACCAGTCCCAGTTAGAAGCCTGCTCAGGGAAAAGCCCCGTGTGCTTGAATGAGAACGGCTTGAGGTTGAAGGTGAGCTTGCCGCCGACACCTTCATAATCGATCGACCACTGTTCGGGTAAATCAAAAAATTCCCACTCACCGCCACCCTTGCTGCTTCTGTGATAGTGGCCGTTCATATTCTTCCAGCCGCGCGCCTTCTTAGGAGTGTTCCATATTACCTGTGGGTCAGGGCGGACAAGGGTGTAATTTCCCCAGCGTTCAAGCTTTTCCCCTGATGAGGTATCCATAACCTCATAATCTTTCCATCTATCTGCAATCCACATATTTTAATCCTTTCCGTAAGATGTGTTATTATTTACATATTATATACTATGATTGAATTAGTGGCAAGCCATCATTGGCAATATGGAAGGGGGAGGCGTTATTATATATAGGAAGAAACTAATAAAATTATGCGGAATCTAGTTGCATTTTTGCTTTTAATATGCTATGATACACATGGCACCGTTGTAAGAAAATCAATTGATATAACCAAGCCGCAAAAATATTTTAAAAAATTTTAAAAAGTACTTGCATTTTCCTAAAATATATAGTAACATATCATTTGCTGTGACATTGATAGCGTAGAAGCGTGAGGTTGCTGCATTGATTGCAGGTGTTCCGTGGAGCGAATGTCAAGTTAGGAAACTGGCGACAAGTCACTGTACAAGTTAAGAATCTGTCGAGCGAAAGCTTTGAAGACAGAGAGAAACGCGAAGAAGCTTACTGCACGAAAAGTATGCACATTTGTGTGCGAATGAGCAGAGGATACGCGCGGGCATGTGTACAGTCACCACTTGTCGTACTGATTTATAGTGCGAAAAGGAGGCGGCTTTTTTTATGGCAAGTCAAGTAATGAGAATCACATTGAAGGCTTACGATCATCAGTTAGTTGATCAGTCAGCCAAGAAGATTATCGAGAGTGCTAAGAAGACAGGGGCTCAGGTGAGCGGACCGGTACCTCTTCCTACTAAGAAGGAAGTTGTTACAATTCTTAGAGCTGTTCACAAGTACAAGGATTCCAGAGAGCAGTTCGAGCAGAGAACTCATAAGAGACTCATCGATATCATTACTCCATCACAGAAGACTGTTGAAGCATTATCTCGTTTAGAGATGCCAGCAGGTGTGCAGATTGACATCAAGATGAAATAATTGGATGTCAGCAAGAATTAATTAAGAAGTCCTGAAGGGTTTAATATAGAAGCAACACATTTTACCGAATTTGTTCCACTTATATTGACTGTTCTAGGATGACCCCGGAATATTGGGGTCCGCTGTAGATTAAACAGGAGGTAAAACAATGAAGAAAGCTATTTTAGCAACAAAGGTTGGAATGACACAGATTTTCAACGAAGACGGAGTTCTCACTCCGGTAACTGTTCTTCAGGCTGGTCCTTGTGTAGTAACACAGGTTAAGACAGTTGAGAATGACGGTTACGCAGCAGTACAGGTTGGTTTTGTTGATGCTAAGGAAAAGGTTGTAGCAAAAGACAAGAGCGGCAAGAAAGAAATCAGAAACAGACATGGTGTTAACAAGGCTTTAAAGGGTCACTTTGAGAAGGCCGGCGTTACAAGCAAGAAGTATGTTAAGGAGTTCCGTTTTGAGAACGCTGCTGATTATTCTGTAAAGGATGAGATTAAGGCAGACATCTTCGCAGCAGGTGACAAGGTTGACGCAACAGCAATTTCCAAGGGAAAGGGCTTCCAGGGCGCAATCAAGAGATTAGGCCAGTCCAGAGGACCTATGGCACACGGCTCTAAGTTCCACAGACATCAGGGTTCTAACGGCTCTGCAACTACTCCGGGTAGAGTATTCAAGGGCAAGGGAATGCCAGGTCATATGGGAAATAAGAAGATCACGATTCAGAACCTTGAGGTTGTTAAGGTTGATGCTGAGAACAACTTAATCTTAGTTAAGGGTGCTGTACCGGGACCAAAGAAGTCTCTTGTAACTATCAAAGAGACAGTAAAATTTGAGAAGTAGTGCTGTTAAGGAAGGAGGAACACACAGATGGCAAACGTATCTGTTTATAATATTGAAGGCAAAGAAGTTGGCACAATAGAGCTTAACGATGCTGTATTCGGTGTAGAAGTTAATGAGCACTTAGTACACATGGCAGTTGTGAGCCAGCTTGCAAATAACCGTCAGGGAACACAGAGTGCTAAGACTCGTGCAGAGGTTCGCGGCGGCGGAAGAAAGCCATGGAAGCAGAAGGGAACAGGTCATGCAAGACAGGGTTCCATCAGAGCTCCACAGTGGAAGGGCGGCGGCGTTGTATTCGCTCCGAAGCCAAGAGATTACTCTTTCAAGATGAACAAGAAAGAGAAGAGAGCAGCTTTATTATCAGCTCTTACATCAAGAGTAGAGGATAAGAAGTTCATCGTAGTTGAGGGTCTTACTTTCAACGATATCAAGACAAAGAATATGGTAAATGTTCTTAACAACTTAAAGGTTGCTAAGGCATTAGTAGTAACAGCAAATGACGACAAGAATGTAATTCTTTCCGCAAGAAACATTCAGGACGTTAAGACAGCAACAGCTGATACAATCAACGTATATGACATCCTTAAGTATGATACAATGGTTGTTTCCAAGGAAGCTGTTGGAACAATCCAGGAGGTGTATGCATAATGGCAAGCTTAATGTATTATGACGTAATTTTAAAGCCGGTTGTTACTGAGAAGAGCATGGCTGACATGGCTGCAAAGAAGTATACATTCCTTGTTCATCCTGATGCTAACAAGACTCAGATCAAGGAAGCTGTTGAGAAGATGTTCGCAGGTACTAAGGTTGCAGGCGTTAACACAATGAACCTCGATGGCAAGACCCGCAGAAGAGGAATGACATACGGCAAGACAGCAAAGAAGAAGAAGGCAATTGTTCAGCTTACAGCTGACAGCGCTGATATCGAGATTTTCGCTGGTCTTTAATAAATAGAACCACAGGGTTCTGATTCAACAAATATAGGCTCCGACCGGGCCTGATAACATGTGACAGATAGTCGAAAGGAGAGAATATAATGGGAATCAAATCATATAACCCATATACACCTTCTAGAAGAAACATGACTGGTTCTGATTTCTCTGAGATCACAAAGAGCACTCCTGAGAAGTCATTATTAGTTTCATTTCAGAAGAACGCTGGTCGTAACAACCAGGGTAAGATTACTGTAAGACACCGCGGCGGTGGAAACAGAAAGAAATATAGAGTAATAGATTTTAAGAGAAATAAGGATGGCATCCCAGCTAAGGTTCTTGGTATTGAGTACGATCCAAACAGAACAGCTAACATCGCACTTATCGCTTACGCTGATGGTGAGAAGGCATATATCCTTGCTCCAGCTGGTTTAACAGATGGAATGACAGTTATGAACGGTGCAGGCGCAGAGGTCAGAGTAGGTAACTGCTTACCACTTTCTGAGATTCCTGTAGGTACTGAGGTACACAACATTGAGTTATATCCTGGTAAGGGTGGACAGCTCGTTCGTGCAGCCGGTAACTCAGCACAGCTCATGGCTAAGGAAGGCAAGTATGCAACACTCAGACTTCCATCAGGCGAAATGAGAATGGTTCCTATCATCTGCCGTGCTACAATCGGTACACTTGGCAATGGTGACCACAGCCTCATCAACTTAGGTAAGGCTGGACGTAAGAGACATATGGGTATCCGCCCAACTGTTCGTGGTTCCGTAATGAACCCTAATGACCATCCACACGGTGGTGGTGAAGGTAAGACTGGTATTGGTCGTCCAGGTCCTGTAACACCATGGGGCAAGCCGGCACTCGGTCTCAAGACCAGAAAGAACAACAAGCAGTCTAACAAGCTTATCGTAAGAAGAAGAGACGGTAAGAACTTTAAATAATAGGAGGTAATGAACCAATGGCTCGTTCACTTAAAAAAGGACCATTTGCAGACGAGAGCTTACTTAAGAAAGTAGCTGCTATGAACGAATCCGGACAGAAGTCAGTAATTAAGACTTGGTCACGCCGTTCTACAATTTTCCCTCAGATGGTTGGACATACAATCGCAGTTCATGATGGCAGAAAGCATGTTCCTGTATATGTTACAGAGGATATGGTAGGACACAAGCTTGGCGAATTCGTTGCCACAAGAACTTTTAGAGGACATGGAAAAGACGAGAAGAAGACAAAGTCTCGTTAGTTCGTACAATTTGAAAGGAGGTTTAATCCATGGCAAAGGGACATAGATCTAAAATTAAGAGAGAGAGAAATGCCGTTAAGGATACAAGACCATCTGCTAAGTTATCTTACGCAAGAGTTTCTGTACAGAAGGCATGTTTCGTATTAGATGCTATCAGAGGTAAGGATGTTACAACAGCTCTTGCTATCGTAACTTACAACCCAAGATACGCTTCCACACTTATAGAGAAGTTATTAAAGTCAGCTATTGCCAATGCTGAGAACAACAATGGTATGAAGGCTGAGAACCTTTATGTTGAGGAGTGCTACGCAGGCAGCGCCCCAATCATGAAGAGAGTTAAACCTAGAGCACAGGGTAGAGCTTACAGAATCGAGAAGAGAATGAGCAATATCACTATCGTGCTTAATGAGAGATAAGGAGGACATTATGGGACAGAAAGTTAATCCTCATGGCATAAGAGTCGGCGTTATAAAAGACTGGGATTCCAAGTGGTACGCAGAAGCTGATTTCGCTGATAATCTTGTAGAAGATTACAACATCAGAAAGTTTCTTAAGAAGAAGTTATACAGTGCCGGAATCGCTAAGATTGAGATAGAGAGAGCTTCCGACAAGGTTAAGGTTATCATCCACACAGCTAAGCCTGGTGTCGTTATCGGTAAGGGCGGTGCTGATGTTGATGCACTCAGAGTTGAGACTCAGAAGCTTACAAACAAGAAGTTATCATTAGATATTAAGGAAATCAAGAGACCGGACAGAGATGCTCAGCTTGTAGCAGAGAACATCGCACTCCAGCTTGAGAACCGTGTATCTTTCAGAAGAGCAATGAAGTCTGTAATGTCCAGAACAATGAAGTCTGGCGTTAAGGGTATCAAGACAATGTGCGCAGGACGTCTTGGTGGAGCTGATATGGCTCGTTCAGAATTCTACACAGAAGGCACAATACCTCTTCAGACATTACGTGCAGATATCGACTATGGTTTTGCTGAGGCAGACACCACATACGGTAAGATCGGCGTTAAGGTTTGGATCTACAAGGGTGATGTGCTTCCAACAAAGGCAGTTAAGGAAGGGAGCGAAGCATAATGTTATTACCTAAGAGAGTTAAACATCGTAAGCAGTTCCGTGGTTCTATGGCAGGTAAGGCTACTCGTGGAAACAAGATTCTCCAGGGTGAGTACGGCATCGTAGCAATGGAGCCAGCATGGATCAGTTCAAGACAGATTGAAGCAGCCCGTATCGCCATGACACGTTACATCAAGCGTGGTGGTAAGGTATGGATTAATATATTCCCTGATCATCCATTTACTCAGAAGCCTCTTGGTGTTCGTATGGGTAAAGGAAAAGGTAATGTAGAGTATTGGGTAGCAGTAGTTAAGCCAGGACGTGTAATGTTCGAGATCTCAGGTGTATCTGATGAGGTTGCCAGAGAAGCATTACGTCTTGCAATGCACAAGCTTCCGTTAAAGTGTAAGATAGCTTCACGTGCGGATTTAGAAGGCGGTGACAACAGTGAAAATTAATAAGTATGTAGAAGATTTAAGAGCAAAATCAGCTACAGAATTAAATGAAGAATTAGTAGCTGCTAAGAAAGAACTTTTCAATTTAAGATTCCAGAACGCAACTAATCAGTTAGATAACACAAGCAGAATCAAGGATGTTAGAAAGAATATCGCAAGAATTCAGACTATCATTGCTGAAAAAGTTAATGCTGCTGAGTAATCCTAGAAGGGAGGAACTGTTGTGGAAGAAAGAAATTTAAGAAAGACACGTACCGGTAAGGTCGTAAGCAATAAGATGGACAAGACAATCGTTGTAGCAGTTGAGGATCACGTAAAGCACCCTCTTTACAACAAGATTGTGAAGAAGACATATAAGTTAAAGGCTCATGATGAGAACAATGAGTGCCAGATCGGTGATATTGTAAAGGTTATGGAGACAAGACCTTTATCAAAGGAGAAGAGATGGAGATTTGTTGAGCTTATCAGCAGACCGGAATAATAGGATATCGTTTATAATCAAATAAGGAGGATTAACCTGATGATTCAGCAAGAGACAAGACTTAAGGTTGCTGATAACACCGGTGCTAAGGAATTACTTTGCATCAGAGTTATGGGTGGATCAACAAGAAGATATGCAAATATCGGTGATGTAATCGTTGCCAGCGTTAAAGATGCAACACCAGGCGGCGTTGTTAAAAAGGGTGACGTTGTTAAGGCCGTAGTTGTTCGTTCTGTTAAGGGCGCACGTCGTAAGGACGGCTCATATATTAAATTCGATGAGAATGCTGCTGTTATTATTAAAGATGATAAGACACCAAAGGGTACTCGTATCTTTGGACCAGTAGCTAGAGAGCTAAGAGAGAAGCAGTTCATGAAGATCGTCTCATTAGCACCAGAAGTATTATAGGGAGGTGTCTAAGATGTCAGCAATGAAGATTAAGAAGGGTGATACCGTACAGGTAATCACCGGTACAGATAAGGGCAAAGAGGGAAAGGTTGTTTCCGTCGATGCTAAGAATAACAAGGTAGTTGTTGAGGGTGTCAATATGGTATCCAAGCACACAAAGCCTAACGCACAGAACCAGAATGGTGGCATTGTCCGTATGGAAGCTCCAATCAATGTTTCTAACGTTATGTATGTTCACAAGGGAAAGGCTACTAAGATTGGCTACAAGCTTGAGAACGGCAAGAAGTCCCGTGTGGCAAAATCAACCGGAGAGGTTATTGATTAATTTGAGAAAGGAGGTCTGTGACGGTGAGTAGATTACATGACTTATATACAAGTGAAATCGTTGATGCAATGGTAAAGAAGTTCGGTTACAAGAACATTATGGAAGTACCAAAGCTCGATAAAATCGTTATAAATATGGGTGTCGGCGAGGCTAAGGATAACTCTAAGATCCTTGATGTTGCAGTTAAGGAGCTTGAGACAATCGCTGGACAGAAGGCAGTTCTTACAAGAGCTAAGAACTCAGTTGCAAACTTCAAGATTAGAGAAGGTATGCCTATCGGATGTAAGGTTACACTTCGTGGTGAGAGAATGTACGAGTTCTTAGACAGATTAGTAAATCTTGCATTACCACGTGTACGTGACTTCAGAGGCGTTAGCGCAGATTCCTTTGATGGCAGAGGTAACTATGCTCTTGGTATCAAGGAGCAGATTATCTTCCCTGAGATCGAGTATGACAAGATCGATAAGGTAAGAGGTATGGATGTTATCGTTGTAACTACAGCTAAGACAGATGAAGAAGCTCGTGAATTATTAAGATTCTTCAACATGCCATTCAAGAAATAATTTAGGAGGGAAATTCAATGGCTAAGACTTCTATGAAGATTAAGCAGTCACGCAAGCAGAAGTTCTCTACAAGAGAATACACACGTTGTAAGATCTGTGGACGTCCACACGCATACTTAAGAAAGTATGGAATCTGCAGAATTTGCTTCCGTGAGTTAGCATACAAGGGACAGATCCCTGGCGTTAAGAAAGCAAGCTGGTAAGCTTCTTTCGTTATATTTAATAGGAGGATAATCAAATGACAGATCCAATTGCAGATATGCTTACAAGAATTCGTAATGCGAATACATCAAAGCATGACACAGTTGATGTGCCGGCTTCTAAGATGAAGTTAGCTATCGCTGATATCCTTGTAAAAGAGGGATATGTTGCTAAGTATGACCTCGTTGAGGATGGTACTGCTAAGAACATTCGTATTACATTAAAATATGGTAAAGATAAGAACGAGAAGATTATTTCCGGTCTTAAGAGAATTTCTAAGCCGGGTCTTCGTGTATACGCGGGCAAGGATGAGCTTCCAAGAGTACTTGGTGGTTTAGGAATCGCTATTATCTCTACAAATCAGGGTGTTATGACTGACAAGGAAGCCAGAAAGCTTAATGTCGGCGGTGAAGTACTCGCTTTTGTTTGGTAGTTAGTACACGCCCGGAGCGATTGTAACTATAATGTGTAGCTGCTTTATGCAGCTACCGGGTTTAACCGCAAGAGCTGTTAAACTACTTCTCAATATATTTAAGGAGGTGCAGGCATGTCACGTATCGGAAGAATGCCTATCGCTATTCCGGCTGGAGTTACAGTTGAGATAGCAGAAAATAATAAAGTGACTGTTAAAGGACCAAAGGGAACTCTTGAGAGAGTATTACCTGCGGAGATGGAAATCAAGGTTGAGGGAGCTGAGGTTGTAGTTTCCAGACCTAACGATTTAAAGAAGATGAAGTCATTACATGGCTTAACAAGAACACTCATCGCTAACATGGTGACAGGTGTTACTCAGGGTTATGAGAAGGTGCTTGAGATCAACGGTGTTGGTTACAAGGCACAGAAGAATGGAAAGACTTTAGTATTATCATTAGGATATTCACATCCTGTTGAGATGGTTGATCCAGAAGGTCTTGAGTCTGTTGTTGATACAGCAACAAACAAGATTACTGTTAAAGGTATAGATAAAGAAAAAGTTGGCCAGTACGCTGCTGAAATCAGAGCTAAGAGATCCCCAGAACCATACAAGGGCAAGGGTATTAAGTACAATACTGAAGTTATCAGACGTAAGGTTGGTAAGACTGGTAAGAAATAATTAAAGGAGTGAGACAAAGATGGTTAGTAAAGAATCAAGAGCAGAGATTCGTCAGAATAAGCACAGAAGACTTCGCAACCGTTTTAACGGAACAGCAGAAAGACCACGTTTAGCTGTATTCAGAAGTAATGATCATATGTACGCTCAGATTATTGATGATACAGTTGGAAATACTCTTGTAGCAGCTTCTACAGTAGAGAAGGCTGTTAAGGCAGAGCTTGAGCACACAAATGATGTTGCAGCAGCAAGCTACCTTGGCACTGTTATCGCTAAGAGAGCTATCGAGAAGGGAATCACAACTGTAGTATTCGACAGAGGCGGTTTCATATATCAGGGAAAAATTAAGGCATTAGCAGAGGCAGCTAGAGAAGCTGGCCTTGAGTTCTAGGCGGAAGGAGAAACACATGAGACATACAATCGTTGATGCTTCTCAGTTAGAGTTAAATGAGAAGGTAGTAGATATCAAGCGTGTAACTAAGGTTGTAAAGGGTGGACGTAACTTCAGATTTTCAGCTTTAGTTGTTGTAGGTGATGGCCAGGGACATGTTGGTGCCGGTATCGGTAAGTCAATCGAAATTCCTGAGGCAATCCGTAAGGGTAAGGAAGCTGCTATGAAGCAGATGGTTACTGTTCCTATTGATAACAATGACAGTATTCCACATGACTATATCGGAAAGTTCGGAAGCGCATCTGTATTATTAAAGAAGGCTCCGGAAGGTACTGGTGTTATCGCCGGTGGTCCTGCCCGTGTCGTTCTTGAGATGGCTGGTATTAAGAACATCCGTACAAAGTCCCTTGGCTCAAACAATAAGCAGAATGTAGTTCTTGCAACTATTACCGGTTTAAGCCAGTTAAAGACTCCGGAAGAAGTAGCAAGACTTCGCGGTAAGTCCGTTGAAGAGCTCTACAAGTAAGGGAGGATATTAAAATGGCAAATATGTTAAGAGTAGAATTAGTAAAGTCTACAATCGGTGCTGTTCCAAAGCATGTTAAGACTGTAGAGGCACTTGGTCTTAGCAAGATGCACAAGGTTAAGGAGTTACCGGACAACGCAGCTGTCAGAGGAATGCTTAACCAGGTTAGACATTTAGTAAAGGTAGAAGAAATCTAATTATTTTAGATAGGAGGTGCTATGATGAACTTATCAACATTACAGCCGGCTATGGGCTCTAAGACTGATAGCTTCAGAAAAGGCCGTGGTCACGGTTCAGGAAATGGTAAGACTGCCGGTTATGGACACAAGGGTCAGAAGGCTCGTTCAGGAGCTCCAAGACCAGGTTTCGAAGGTGGTCAGATGCCATTATATAGAAGATTACCTAAGAGAGGTTTCACAAACAGAAATACTCTTGAAATCGTAGGCATCAACGTAAGCGCTCTTGAGCGTTTCGAGAACGGTGCTGAGGTAACTGTTGAGACATTAGTTGAGACAGGTATCGTTAAGAATCCTAGGGATGGCGTTAAGATCCTTGGAAATGGAGAATTAACTAAGAAGCTCAATGTTAAGGCTAACGCTTTCAGCGAGGGAGCAAAGGCTAAGATTGAGGCACTTGGTGGAACCTGCGAGGTGATCTAATGTTTAAGACATTGGCCAACGCAATGAAGGTCAAAGAGATTCGTATGAGAATCCTCTTTACGTTTTTAATGCTTCTCGTGGTACGTTTTGGAAGTCTGCTCCCTATACCGGGAGTGGATACTTCCTATTTTAATACACTTATGAGTGGCGATGGTTTTGATTTCTTTAATGCAGTTACAGGTGGTTCGTTCCTTACGATGTCTGTATTTGCACTTAGTATCACACCATATATTACATCTTCTATTATTATGCAGCTTCTCACTATTGCAATTCCGCGCTTAGAGGAAATGCAGAAGGAAGGCGAAGATGGAAGAAAGAAGATTGCAGAGTATACACGTTATGTGACGGTAGCTCTTGCTTTAATCGAGAGTATTGCGATGGCAGTTGGATTCGGTGGCCGTGGCCTTTTCAGCGGCTATTCATCCATGAGCGGCTTTGAAATGTTTTTAGAGGGACTGGTAATGGTGGTGACACTTACAGCCGGTTCAGCATTCCTTATGTGGCTTGGTGAGAGAATAACAGATAAGGGAGTTGGAAATGGTATTTCCATCATCCTTGTTATCAGTATCGTATCAAGAATTCCTGAGGATTTCGTTACCCTCTATCAGCAGTTTATCCAGGGTAAGTCAGTACTCAAGGCAGTTATTGCGATAGTAATTATCGCGGCTGTAATTATCGGAATGGTAGCATTTATTGTATATCTTAATGCTGGTACTAAGAATATTCCTGTTCAGTACTCACAGAAGATTAGCGGAAATGCACGTTCCGGTGGACAGAAGACCGCTATTCCTCTTAAGGTTAATACAGCAGGCGTTATTCCTGTCATTTTTGCACAGTCATTAATGTCATTTCCTGTAGTAATTGCATCCTTCTTCAATGTTGATTATTCTTCATTTGGAGGAAAGATATTAAGAGGTTTATCACAGGGCAACTGGTGTGATCCGAATGCACCGATATATTCAATTGGTTTGATTGTATATATTGCATTGATTGTTTTCTTTGCATATTTCTATACATCAATAACATTTAATCCATATGAAGTTGCACGTAATCTTCAGAAGAGCGGAGCTACTATTGGTGGTATAACACCTGGTAAGCCAACTGCTGAGTATCTTACAAGAATACTTAATTACATCATCTTCATCGGTGCGGTAGGACTTACAATAATATCTGTTATTCCTATTTTCTTCTCAGGTGTATTTAATGCGGACGTATCATTTGGTGGAACATCTATCATCATTATCGTGGGCGTTGTACTTGAGACAATAAGACAGATAGAAGCATTGATGGTTGTAAGAAAGCCATCGAGAATCTTCTAAATCAGATTCTTACTCAACCTGATGGCTGGATGTAAGTCGGTACGCCGGCGCACGAAAGGTCATCAGGTTGATTTGTTTTTGACGGATAATGATTCATACAATAAATCATTCGTTGTTCAGGGAGGCAGTTATAATGAAAATCATTATGTTAGGTGCTCCGGGTGCAGGTAAAGGCACACAGGCAAAGAAGATTGCGGACAGGTATAATATACCTCATATCTCAACAGGAGATATCTTCAGAGCCAACATTAAAAACGGCACAGAGCTTGGAAAAAAGGCTAAGGAATATATGGATAAGGGTCTTTTGGTTCCTGATGAGCTCACACTCGATCTCATAATGGATCGTTTTAAGGCAGAGGATTGTAAGAATGGATATGTGCTTGATGGATTCCCAAGAACAATTCCTCAGGCAGAGGCTCTTGATGAGGCTCTCACAAACGCAGGTGAGAAGATTGATTATGCTATCAATGTTGAAGTACCTGATGAGAATATTGTGAACAGAATGTCCGGAAGAAGAGCATGTGTATCATGTGGTTCAACATATCATGTTGTATATGCACCGACCAAGGTTGATGGAATATGTGACAGATGTGGCAAGGAGCTTATTTTAAGAGATGATGACAAGCCTGAGACAGTTCAGAACAGACTTAATGTATATCACAAGCAGACACAGCCTCTTATAGATTTCTATAAGAATAAGGGCGTTCTTGCTGAGGTAGACGGAACTGTTGATATGGAAGATGTCTTTAATGCAATTGTAAAGATTTTAGGGTAAGGTGCTAATATGTCAGTTACAATTAAGTCCAGCAGAGAAATAGAGCTAATGCGTGAGGCTGGAAGAATACTTGGAAGAGTCCATGAGGACCTTGAAAAGTTTCTCAAGCCGGGAATCAGTACCTATGATATAGACAGGTACGGATACGAGCAGATAAGACATTATGGCTGTATCCCTTCATTTCTTAATTATAATGGATATCCGGCATCAATATGTGTATCCGTTAACGAGGAAGTTGTGCATGGTATTCCGTCCAAGAAGAGAATAATCAAGGACGGAGATATAGTGAGTCTTGACGCAGGAGTTATTTACAAGGGATATCATTCCGATGCCGCAAGAACACACGGCGTAGGCAATATAAGCCCGGAGGCAAGGCAGCTTATCGATGTGACCAGACAGTCATTCTTCGAGGGAATCAAGTATGCGAAGGATGGCGGACATCTGCATGAAATATCCAATGCGATTGCTGCTTACGCAGAGAAGTTTGGATATGGAGTTGTAAGAGATTTGGTTGGTCACGGAATAGGAACGAAGCTCCATGAGGAGCCTGAGGTGCCGAATTTCCGCCAGAGATTCCGCGGAATGAAGCTTCAGGCGGGAATGACACTTGCTGTTGAGCCTATGATCAACATGGGTACATGGGAGGTTGAATGGTTAGATGATGACTGGACGGTTGTCAGTGCAGACAATTCACTCTCAGCACACTATGAAAATACCATACTTATAACTAAGGACGGATGTGAGATTCTGTCATTACCGAATTAGAACTGTAGGTTGTATATGGCCGCACTGCGGCAGAATGCGAGGAGACATGTCAAAGTCAGATGTAATTGAAATTGAAGGTAAGGTAGTTGAGAAGCTTCCTAATGCAATGTTCCAGGTAGAGCTTGAGAATGGCCATCAGGTACTTGCACACATCAGTGGTAAGCTTCGTATGAACTACATCAGAATTCTTCCTGGTGATAAGGTAACAATTGAATTATCCCCGTATGATTTGACAAAGGGAAGAATTATCTGGCGTGATAAATAATTTTGAAAAAAAGCTTGCAATTTATACCTGACCTATGCTATATTATAGGACGGACGTTTTTTTTCAGTTATTTAGTTTATAGGGAAGTTCACCACGAGTTGCAACAACGGACTTCCATATAAATATATAAGTAGTATAGTTGTGACTGTGGAGAATGTCGTTTCGAAGCGGTTATGCGTGCATTTATGGAAAGGAGGATTTACCATGAAGGTTAGATCATCAGTTAAGCCTATTTGCGAGAAATGCAAGATCATCAAGAGAAAAGGAAATATTATGGTAATCTGCGAGAACCCAAAGCATAAGCAGAAGCAGGGTTGATTTACCAACATAAGAATGGCACGCGCAGCGTAGCATTCGTTGTTTCATCCTCTTTCGGAATTTTGCGGCTGCAGTGATGAACCACCCGGAGGTGTTGTTTGTCACTTAAAATAAATTATTAAAGTAATACCCAATGTAACATTAACGTTAAACAACAATGGAGGTGTAAGAGCACATGGCACGTATCGCTGGTGTTGATTTACCAAGAGAAAAACGAGTTGAGATCGGTCTTACCTATATCTACGGTATCGGCCGCGTTGTTTCTAATCGTCTTCTTAACGAGGCAGGAGTTAGCCCTGATACCAGAGTTAAGGATTTAACAGACGATGAGGTTGCTAGAATCCAGAAGGCAATCGAGACATTAGAAGTACCTGTTGAAGGTGATTTAAGAAGAGAGATAGCTCTCAACATTAAGAGATTACAGGAGATTGGATGCTACAGAGGTATCCGTCACAGAAAGGGTCTTCCAGTCAGAGGACAGAAGACTAAGACAAACGCTAGAACTCGCAAGGGTCCTAAGAAGACAATCGCAAACAAGAAGAAATAACCCGCAAGGGAACCCATAAGGGAGGTTAGTTTAGAAAATGGCTAAGGTTACAAAGAAAGTGACAAAGAAGCGCGTTAAGAAGAACGTTGAACGCGGACAGGCACATATCCAGGCTTCATTCAACAATACAATCGTTACACTTACAGATACAGAGGGTAACGCTTTATCATGGGCTAGTGCCGGTGGTCTAGGATTTAGAGGTTCAAAGAAATCTACTCCTTATGCAGCTCAGATGGCAGCAGAAACTGCTACTAAGGCAGCTTTAGTACACGGTTTAAAGACTGTAGACGTTATGGTTAAGGGACCAGGAGCAGGTCGTGAGGCAGCTATTCGTGCTCTTCAGGCATGCGGCCTTGAAGTTACCAGCATTAAGGACGTTACACCAGTTCCACACAATGGATGCCGTCCACCAAAGCGTAGAAGAGTCTAATAGGAGGTAATAAAGATGGCTATTAATAGAGTTCCTGTTCTTAAAAGATGCAGATCACTTGGATTAGATCCAATTTATTTAGGAATAGATAAGAAATCAAACAGACAGTTAAAGAGAGCCAATAAGAAGGTGAGCGAGTATGGTCTCCAGCTCAGAGAGAAGCAGAAGGCTAAGTTCATCTATGGCGTATTAGAGAAGCCTTTCCGCAACTATTTCGAGAAGGCTGAGAAGATGAATGGCCAGACAGGTGAGAACCTCATGGTTATTCTTGAGTCAAGACTTGACAATGTTATCTTCAGATTAGGTTTTGCCAGAACAAGAAAGGAAGCCAGACAGATCGTAGATCACAAGCATGTTCTTGTAAATGGTAAGGCTGTTAACATCCCATCTTACTTAGTTAAGGCTGGCGATACAATCGAGATTAAGGAAAAGAACAAGTCTTCTCAGAGATATAAGGATGTCCTTGATGCAACAGCCGGAAGAGTAGTTCCGGAGTGGCTTGAGGCTGATTCAGAGAATTTAAAGGGTGCAGTTAAGAACCTTCCTACAAGAGAGGTTATTGATGTTCCTGTTGATGAGATGCTTATAGTCGAGTTATACTCTAAGTAATAATTAGGCCGTATAACGCTCTCACACATAATATAACCCAAAAGGAGGGGCTTTCCAGTGTTCGATTTTAAAATACCAAAAATTGAAATTGCAGAGATGTCTGAAGACAAGAAGTATGGAAGATTTGTCGTTGAACCACTTGAGAGAGGCTACGGTACAACACTGGGTAATTCACTTAGAAGAATTATGTTATCTTCATTACCGGGTGCTGCAGTAAGCCAGGTTAAGATTGAAGGCGTTTTACATGAGTTCAGTCCTATTCCGGGTGTTAAGGAAGACGTTGCTGAGATTATCATGAACATCAAGAAGCTCGCTATCAAGAACAACAGTGAGACGAATGAGCCTAAGATTGCTTACATCGAATGCGATGGAAGAGAAGGTGTTGTAAGAGCATCTGATATTCAGGTTGACTCAGACATTGAAATACTTAATCCTGACCTTAAAATTGCCACACTTAACGGCGGTCCTGATTGTAAGCTTTTTATGGAGCTTACAATTACTAAGGGCAGAGGCTATGTCAGCTCAGAGAAGAATAAGAGCGAGGATCAGCCAATCGGCACACTTGCCATTGACTCCATATACACACCTGTTGAGAGAGTTAATTTGGCTGTTGAGAATACTCGTGTGGGTCAGATTACTGACTATGATAAGCTTACATTGGATGTGTTTACTAATGGTACACTTGCACCGGATGAGGCTGTAAGCCTTGCCGCAAAGGTACTCAGTGAGCATCTCAGCTTATTCATCGATTTATCCGAGAATGCCAAGAAGATTGATGTCATGGTAGAGAAGGAAGACGATGAGAAGGAGAAGGTTCTTGAGATGAGCATTGATGAACTTGAGTTATCAGTTCGTTCATATAACTGCTTAAAGAGAGCCGGTATCAACACGGTTGAAGAATTATGTAATAAGACTTCAGACGATATGATGAAGGTAAGAAACCTCGGACGTAAGTCATTAGAGGAAGTATTAGCTAAGTTAAAGGAGCTTGGACTTCAGCTTAACCCTTCAGAAGAATAAAGTATATAAAGCATAAATAGATAATTATTAGCGGTAAATCCAAAGTGTACGCTAATAATTTTCTCTATGTGGAACTAATTTACATTCGGTAAGTAAGTCCAAAGTGCGTGGCCGGATGCACCATGAAAGAGAGGAAAATTAAAATGGCAAAGTATAGAAAACTTGGAAGAACATCAAGCCAGAGAAAGGCTTTAATCAGAAATCAGGTAACAGCTTTATTATACAATGGCAAGATTGTTACAACAGAGGCTAAGGCTAAGGAAATCCGCAAGGTTGCAGAGGGACTTATCGCTATGGCTGTTAAGGAGAAGGATAACTTCGAGGAAGTAACAGTTCAGGCTAAGGTTGCCCGTAAGGACAGCGAAGGCAAGAGAGTTAAGGAAGTTGTTGATGGCAAGAAGAAGACTGTATATGATACAGTTGAGAAGAAGATTAAGAAGGATATGCCTTCAAGACTTCATGCCAGAAAGCAGATGAACAAGGTTCTTTACTCTGTAACAGAGGTTCCTGCTGAGGCAGCCGGAAGAAAGAAGAATACAAAGGAAGTTGATTTAGTTGCTAAGTTATTTGACGAGATCGCTCCTAAGTATGAGTCCCGTAACGGTGGTTACACAAGAATCGTAAAGATTGGACCACGTAAGGGCGATGCTGCTATGGAAGTAGTAATCGAGTTAGTATAATCTATTTTATATGAGCAGGAAGCGAAAGCGGATTGCGTATATTGTTGATATTAAGTTAACAGGAAGCGAATGTTGCAGGGCAGCATTCGCTTTTTCTGAATACAGGATGTTACTTCTGCAGACTATTTAGGATGTAGAATATGTCTGTGGCAACAGGCATTAGTGTGTTTTAGTATGTAAGTTAAGTGTGGGATTGCGGATGAATGGGGAGGTCTGCAAAGAGATAGAAGAGGGCTGCAACAGAAAGAGGACAGACATGGGTATTGTACAGGCAAAGGATCTTACATTTGAATATATAATCAGAGATGAAGAGGATAACATTGAGAACGTGAAAACTGCGGTTGACCACGTATCTCTTGATATAGAACAGGGACAATTTATTGCAATATTAGGGCATAACGGCTCAGGAAAATCCACATTTGCCAAGCATATAAATGCACTTCTCTCACCGACGGAGGGAACTATATGGGTGGACGGAATGGATACAAAGGATGAAGCTAAGCTGTGGGATATAAGGCAGACGGCGGGAATGGTTTTCCAGAACCCGGACAATCAGATTATCGGAACCATAGTTGAGGAGGATGTAGGATTCGGACCGGAAAATTTAGGAGTACCAACGGAGGAAATCTGGGAGCGCGTGGATGCGTCACTTGAGGCTGTCGGTATGACAGAATACAGGCACCACTCACCTAACAAGCTCTCAGGCGGACAGAAGCAGAGGGTTGCCATTGCGGGAATACTTGCGATGAAGCCTAAGTGCATTGTGCTTGATGAGCCGACAGCTATGCTTGACCCTAATGGACGCAAGGAGGTTATAGCCACAATAACGAAGCTCAACAAAGAGGAGCACGTGACAGTAATTCTCATAACGCATTATATGGATGAGGTAATAGGAGCAGATAAGGTGTTTGTGATGGATGAAGGAAAGGTTGTCTTAAGCGGTACGCCGCGTGAGGTGTTTTCAAAGGTCGAGCACTTAAAGGCATTGAGGCTTGATGTGCCTCACACAACGGAGCTTGCGTTTGAACTTGAGAAGGCGGGGATTCCGATGAAGAGGGGGATTCTTACGATAGAGGAATTTACGCAGGAGCTTATTAAGGTGGCGAAGCACAATCATATAGATAGAAGGAGTACTTCATGCTAATCATATTGGATAAGGTGAATTATGTATATAGTGAGGGGAGCGGCTTTGAGAAGAAGGCGCTTGATGATGTGAGTCTTACAATCGATAAGGGGGAATTTATCGGGCTTATAGGTCACACAGGCTCAGGCAAATCTACGTTGACACAGCACCTTAACGGTCTGCTCAGGGCTACGAGCGGAAATATATATTATGACGGACAGGACATATATGAAAAGGGCTTTGTGATGAAAAACCTAAGAAGCAAGGTGGGGCTTGTCTTTCAGTATCCTGAGCACCAGCTCTTTGAGAGTGATGTGTTCACGGATGTGTGTTTCGGACCTAAGAACCTTGGACTGGATAAGAAGGATGTCGAGCTTAGGGCTTTTGAGGCGTTGGAGATGGTAGGCTTCCCCAAGGAATTGTTCTACAATTCACCGTTTGAGCTGTCCGGAGGACAGAAGAGAAGAGCGGCGATTGCGGGTGTTCTTGCCATGAAGCCGGAGGTGCTTATACTTGACGAGCCGACAGCCGGGCTTGACCCGAAGGGCAGGGATGAGATTCTTGACCAGATAAAGAAGCTGCATGAGGAGACAGGAATAACGGTAATTCTTGTGTCACACAGCATGGAGGATGTCGCAAAATATGTCGGAAGGCTTATAGTGCTTGACCATGGAAGGGTTATGTACGATGATATACCTAAAAAGGTATTCAGAAATTATAGAGAACTTGAGAAAATCGGTCTTGCCGCTCCGCAGCTCACGTACATTATGAATGATTTGAAAGCAAACGGCTTTGATGTGGATACAGATGCAATCACTATGGAGGAGGCTGTGGCTACAGTGAAGAAGGCACTTGGAGGTTTTAAATGTTAAGGGACATAACAATCGGACAGTATTATCCGTCTAATTCGATAATCCACAAGCTCGACCCGCGAGTTAAATTGTTTTGGACGCTTATATACATTATTTCCCTTTTTTTAGGGCAGAATATACTTATATATACGATTGCGGGCTTGTTTCTGTTCGCCTGCATAAGAGCTTCAAAGGTTCCTGTTAAATTTATTTTAAGAGGTCTGAAGGCTGTATTTATGCTGCTGATGTTCAGCGTTATTTTTAACATATTTCTCACAGACGGCGAGGTGCTTTTCCAGATATGGAAGATAAGGGTGACTAAGGAAGGCATATATATAGCGGCCGCTATGGCTGTAAGGCTTGTATTTCTTATAATGGGTTCTTCGCTTATGACACTCACGACGACACCGAATGACCTGACGGACGGACTTGAAAAGAGCCTTGGATTCCTGAAGGTTATCCGCATACCGGTTCACGAGATATCGATGATGATGTCGATTGCGCTCAGATTTATACCGATTCTGATAGACGAAACGGACAAGATTATGAAGGCACAGCAGGCGAGGGGCGCTGATTTTGAGACAGGAGGCATCGTAAAGAAGGCGAAGGCGATGGTTCCACTGCTGGTTCCGCTTTTTATTTCTGCGATAAGACGTGCTTACGATTTAGCTACAGCTATGGAGGCCAAGTGCTACAGGGGCGGTGAGGGCAGAACCAAGATGAAGCCGCTCAGTTACAGACGCGCCGATGCTGTTGCGTATATCATTATATTCGCATATCTTGCGGTTATGATTGCAGTGAAAATATTATTGTGACAAAGGTAAAAAGTGTTTTGTTTAGATACGCAGTGTGATAAAATACATGTATAATTATGTGTAGGAATTTTTAACAGTATCATAGTGTGGGCTGCGTGGTGCCCGGAAAAGGGGGATAATATGCTTGATAACTGGAACAGACCTAAAAGACCTGTTGATGCGGAGATTGATGAGGGCGTTGAAGAGGCGAAAAAGAGACTTGCGGATATACAGATACAGGTCAAGGAGAAGAAGCTTCCGGTGCTTGTTGTGCTGGAGGGCTGGGATGCGGCAGGCAAGGGAAGTGTGCTGGGAAAGGTTATAAAAGACCTTGACCCGAGATTTTTCGATGTGAGAACGATGGATAAGCCCTCGGAGGAAGAGCTTAGACGTCCGTTCCTGTATAAGTATTTTGCACAGCTTCCCGAAGCGGGAAAGTTCATGTTCTTAGAGGGCGGCTGGATGGATGAGCTGAATTCACAGCTGCTTCATGGTAAAATATCGGAGGATGAATATGAGAGAGGAATCCGTTCAGTGGAGTGCTTTGAGAGACAGCTTGCGGATAACGGATATCTGCTGGTTAAGTTCTTTTTCCATATCACCAAGAAGGAACAGAGAAGGAGAATGGACAGACTTCTTGAGGACAAGAACACGAGCTGGAGGGTATCCGATAAGGACAAGTGGCAGAATAAGAACTATGATAAGTGCTGCAGGCAGTTCGATTATTTTATGCAGCGCTTCGAGGATAGCAGGTCACCGTGGAATATTATAGATGCCAAGCACCATAAGTGGGCACAGCTTGAGCTGATGTCAGTTCTTTTAGAGAAGCTTGACGAGAGTCTTGAGGCAGGTGTGCAGGAGGCAGCTATACCGGAGAACAGGTTCAGATTAAGGAGCATGCCGATGCTGTCGGAGGTTGAGCTTAATCAGGATATGGATGTCATGGAGTATAGAAAGCAGCTTGCAAAGTGTCAGAAGAAGCTTGCCAAGCTCCATAATGAGCTGTACAGGAAGAAGGTGCCGGTTATCATCGCCTATGAAGGCTGGGATGCGGCAGGCAAGGGCGGTAATATAAAGAGAATCGCAGGTGCGCTTGACCCGCGCGGGTATGATGTGCACCCTATTGCCAGTCCCGAACCGCATGAGAAATCGAGGCATTATCTGTGGCGTTTCTGGACAAGACTTCCTAAGACAGGCCATATCGCTATTTTTGACAGAACATGGTACGGAAGGGTTATGGTCGAGAGGCTTGAGGGCTTCTGCAGCCAGAATGACTGGCAGAGAGCCTACAATGAGATAAATGAGTTCGAGAGGGAGCTTAAGGACTGGGGCGCGGTAATAATAAAGTTCTGGGTTCAGATAGACAAGGAGACGCAGCTTGCGCGTTTTAAGGACAGGGAGAACACCCCGGAGAAGCGATGGAAGATAACGGATGAGGACTGGCGCAACAGGGAAAAATGGGATCAGTATGAGGATGCTGTGAATGAGATGCTTCACAGGACAAGCACCGATTTTGCACCATGGTATATACTTGAGTCCAACAATAAATATTATGCAAGGATAAAGGCTCTGAAAATTGTTATCAGAGAGATAGAAAAAGCATTGGAATAGGGGGAAGGGAATACTTTATGCGTTATATGCTTCGTGTAGCTTATGACGGAACAGAATACTGTGGCTGGCAGATACAGCCCGGGCTGAGGACGGTTGAGGGCACTCTTAAGAGCGCCCTCAACAAGCTTATGGGCACAGATGTACCCATGATCGGTGCGAGCCGCACCGATGCCGGAGTTCATGCAGAGGGGAATGTGGCGGTATTTGACTGTGAGACAACTATTCCGTCCGATAAGATAAAATATGCACTCAATAACCTGCTTCCGGAGGATATTGTAGTGGTCGAGTCGAGTGCAGCTGAAGATAATTTTCATCCAAGGCATTGTGATTGCAGAAAGACATATCAGTACAGGATACTGAACACGGCATTGCCCGATCCGAACAGAAGGCGCAATACATATTTTTACCGTGGAAGGCTGGATATTGACAGCATGAGAAGGGCAGCAGAATATATTGTCGGAACACATGACTTTGTATGCTTTATGGCTTCGGGAAGCCAGGTGAAGGATACGGTGAGAACAGTGTACTCCTTAGAACTTGAGAGAAAGGATGATATTATTACAATGACCATAAAGGGGAATGGTTTTTTGTATAATATGGTTAGAATTATTGCCGGTACACTTCTTATGGTGGGAAGAGGACAGATGAGACCGGAGGAAGTGGAAAAAATAATTGATAAGAGGGACAGAAAGGGAGCAGGTCCTACGGCACCGGCTAAGGGGCTGACTCTTAAGGTGATTGAGTATGAATGATGAGCAGGAAGCAGGGGGAGAAAGGAACAGTTACGGATGTTCAGCTGCGGATTACGATATTCACAGTTATAAATATAACCGTGTTTTGTTCCATAATATGATGGGATTTATGGATCTTTGTCTTGAAATAGATGTCATTTCAAAAAAAGCGATAATAATGTATTGCGGAACAAGAACTGATTTAGCAGGAAAGCAGTATGATTTTGATGCCTTTATGGATAATATTGCCGAAAATCACATATATAGTCAGGATTATCGCTTTTTTAAGTGGCAGATGGAGATAAATAACCTGAAAAGACTCAGACAGGAGACGGAATTTCAGGTACATATTATCGGGGAATCGGGACTTCCTGAGGCGCTGAGGGTTATTTTGACACCTTTGTCGGACAAGGATGGCAACATCAAGTGCATATACATGAGCGCAAAGAATATAGAGGCAGACATTCAGCGCGAAAGACTTATGGAAAAGGAGAAAAATGCAATTTTTGCAGCCATGAGTAACACATATCTATGCATTGTATATGCTAATCTCACGCTGAATCGCTGCGAGCTGTTTGCCAATGCGGTAGTTGATGCAGTACTCCCGAGAAGAACTGAGTATGATAAGCTGTACGAGTATATTTATAATAAGGTGGATGCGGACTATCGTGGCAAATTTGAAAAGTATTTTTGTCCGGCTTCGGTTAAAAAGCATTTTTCTGAAAGCGGTGAACCGATTGTGCTGGAGCTTCCGCAGCTTCTGTCGGATGGGCAGCATTGGACTGAGCTTAGGGCAGCAATTGTAAGTCATGCTTCGGACGAGCTTGTTATAATTATATTCCTTTCGCTTATTGATGACCGCAGACAGTCTGAAATTGAAGCGAAGCAGCGTCTTGAGTCTATAAATGAACAATTAAGAAAGAATCTTACCAGTGAAGAACAGTATCGACAGGCTATGGTTTCAGGAGCCTCGATGGTGTATTACATAAATCTTACCGCCAATTGTATAACAGATGAGATGTATGAGACAATAGATGGAGTGGAAGTGGATGTCCTTAATGAAGTAGGGCTGTCGGTACCTTGCAGATTTGATGAATTTGCAAATAAATGGGCTGAGAAAATGGTGTCGCCGCAGGATAGGGAGAGCTTTAAGAAAATATATAACCGCGAACATATTATGCAGTCATTTTTAGATGGCAAGGCAGAGATTGTCCATGAATTTCAGTCAAAACTTCGCGGGGAAGCTTCAATAAGGGTTATCCGTCATACAATACTCATAGTTTATGATGACCCGGCACACGATATGGTTGCAATGTGTACGGTAAAGGATGTTACCAGGCTGAGAGCTGAAGAGTATAAAAATAAAATATCATTGGTAAAGGCGTATGAATCCGCTAAGCAGGCGAATGCGGCTAAATCGGATTTCCTTTCAAGAATGAGCCATGATATAAGAACTCCTATGAATGCCATTATAGGAATGACAACCATAGCACGGATGAATTTAGGTGATATGGAAAAGGTGTCGGATTGTCTGAAAAAAATTGATATGTCAAGTGCCCATCTTTTAGGGCTGTTAAACGAAGTGCTTGATATGAGTAAGATTGAAGCGGGGAATTTTGAATTGGGTTCAGAGCAGTTTGACATTGTAAAGCTCACACAGGATTTAATTGAAATGTCCAGAGCGGTGATAGATGAAAAGCATCATAAGCTTACACTTAATATCGGGGAATTAAAGCATACAACAGTGGAGGGAGATTCGCAGCGAATCCGGCAGGTGTTTGTCAATCTTCTCGGGAATGCGGTAAAATATACTCCGCCGTATGGCAATATCACAATCAGCCTGAATGAAAAGAGTCCGAGAACACCAAGGTTAGGGTGTTATGAGTTTATATTTGAGGACAACGGTATTGGGATGACGCAGGAGTATATGAAATATATTTTTGACCCGTTTTCAAGAGCCGAGGATACTCGTATAAACAGTATTGAGGGAACAGGACTGGGGCTTTCAATAGCGAAGAACATTGTTTCAATGATGGATGGCACGATACAGGTTGAGAGTGAAGTGAATAAGGGTTCTAAGTTCACTGTCACAATTTTTCTTAAGCTGCCGGATACAATATATCCGCAGGAGAAGATTAATCGGACGGAAAATGGTTATAATACATTGTATGAGAGCAGCTATAATATATATAGTGGCAAAAATATTCTTCTTGTTGAGGATAATAAGAGAAATGCCGAGGTGGCTTCAGAGCTGATAGGAATAACGGGTGCCAATGTGGAGCTTGCCGAAAATGGCAGGGTGGCGGTTGAACGCTGCATGGCGCACGAACCGGGATATTATGGGCTCATATTTATGGATATCCAGCTTCCTGTTATGAATGGCTATGATGCAGCAAGGTGTATAAGAATGCTTGACAGGGAGGATGCGAAGAGCATACCGATAATAGCAATGACGGCTAATGCTTTTACGGAGGATGTTGAGGCGGCATATTCCGCCGGAATGAATGAACATATAGCTAAGCCGTTGGAGTTTGGGAGACTGACCGAGGTTTTGAAAAAATGGCTGGGTTAATTCTTGACAATCGCAACGAGATAGTATACTATAACTTTGGTTAGATAATACTAACTTGTGAATAATCATGTAATGACTTCTTTCGGAAGGGTTTGTCTGGCCCTTCCGGGGAGGACAGCAGAAGGGAGATTTGTCATGAATTATCTTGAAATCGAAAAGGTTGTCGGAAGGGAAATATTAGACTCCAGAGGAAATCCAACAGTTGAGGCGGAGGTATATCTTGCAGATGGAACTGTTGGAAGGGGAACAGCACCTAGTGGTGCGTCAACAGGTGAATTTGAGGCGCTTGAACTTCGCGATGGAGATAAGTCGAGATATCTTGGAAAGGGTGTACTTAAGGCTGTTGGGAATATCAATACGGTTATCAACGATGCGGTTACAGGGCTTGATGCCTCCGATATATATGCGGTTGACAGGGCAATGCTTGAGGCGGATGGAACCAAGGATAAGTCAAGGCTTGGCGCTAATGCGATTCTTGCTGTTTCGATTGCAGCGGCAAGAGCAGCGGCCATAGCTCTTGATATTCCTCTTTATCGTTTCCTTGGCGGAATATCGGGAAACAGGCTTCCGGTTCCTATGATGAATATAGTAAATGGAGGCTGTCATGCACTCTCCTCAGGGCTTGATGTGCAGGAGTTCATGATCATGCCTGTGGGAGCACCATCGTTCAAGGAGTGCTTAAGATGGTGTGCGGAGGTATTCCACGCACTTGCAGCTATCTTAAAGGAGCGCGGGCTTGCCACATCCGTAGGTGATGAAGGTGGATTTGCACCGGCGCTTAAGTCCGATGAGGAGGCAGTTGAGACGATACTTGAGGCGGTCAGGAAGGCAGGCTATGAGCCGGAACGTGATTTTAAGATTGCCATGGATGCAGCCTCGTCTGAGTGGAAGAGTGAGAAGGGCAAGGGCTTTTACAAGCTTCCGAAGGCAGGAACAGAGTATACTTCGGAGGAGCTTATCGAGCACTGGGTAGCACTGTGTGAAAAGTATCCTATAATCTCAATTGAGGATGGACTTGATGAGGAGGACTGGGAAGGCTGGCAGAAGCTCACTAAGAGGCTGGGAGATAAGGTACAGCTGGTCGGCGATGACCTCTTTGTCACCAACACGGAGCGTCTGTCAAAGGGAATTGAGCTTGGGGCAGGAAATGCAATTCTCATAAAGCTTAACCAGATAGGCTCGGTATCGGAGACACTTGAGGCAATCAAGATGGCACACAAGGCAGGCTATACCGCCATATCCTCACACCGTTCAGGCGAGACAGCGGACACGACGATTGCCGACCTTGCGGTTGCACTTAACACCTGCCAGATTAAGACAGGCGCGCCTAGCCGTTCGGAGCGCGTTGCCAAGTATAACCAGCTTCTCCGCATAGAAGAAGAGCTTGGGCAGGCAGCAGTATATCCGGGAATCAAGGCTTTCAATGTAAGACAGTAATCATGTTGCGATAGCGTGTGCTTGGGACAGTGGGGTCAGACCCCTGTCCCAGACAAAATTGGGACAGGGGTCTGACCCCACTGTCCCAGGCACACCGCTGTTTCATGCCCGCTGTCTTTTTTTATGTCCAAAAACAGGTCGCTGTAGGTAACATTACTTTTTTTTGACAGTGATTGGAAATTGCGGATATGCATTGAATTGTCTAAAATATAACAATATCCGGGACAACATTTCAGGTAAAGTAATCAATTGTATTTGCGCAGTTAAGTTATCCGCGAATGCTTTGGTATAATGTATTGGGAATCGTGCTTGGTTGGAACCCGGATAATAAGATATACGCAGGAAAACCTGCTGAATGGAGAAAATTATGTCAGACATGAACGTTGTTGAAAAGCAGCCGCTCACAGACGAGTATCTCAAGAAAATGGATGCTTACTGGCGTGCAGCGAACTATCTTGGTGCAGCTCAGCTATATCTTCTTGACAATCCGTTACTTCGTGAGCCGCTTACTATGGAGCACATTAAAAAGAAAATTGTTGGTCACTGGGGTACAGTTCCGGGACAGAACTTTGTATATGTACACTTGAACCGGGTAATTAAGAAGTATGATCAGGATATGATTTTAATTTCAGGTCCGGGTCATGGCGGGAATTTCTTTGTTGCAAATACATATCTTGAGGGAACCTACAGCGAGATATATCCTAACATTGGAGAGGATATGGATGGTCTTAAGAAGCTGTGTAAGCAGTTCTCCTTCCCGGGCGGTATCTCAAGCCATGTAGCACCTGAGACTCCGGGCTCAATCAATGAGGGTGGTGAGCTTGGATACTCACTTGCACATTCATTCGGAGCCGTATTCGATAACCCGGATTTAGTTGTTGCATGTATCGTTGGTGACGGCGAGGCTGAGACTGGTCCTCTTGCAACATCATGGCAGTGTAACAAGTTCTTAAATGCCAAGAATGACGGTGCGGTTCTTCCTATCCTTCATCTTAACGGCTACAAAATAAGCAATCCTACTGTTCTTGCGCGTATCTCCCACGAGGAGCTTGAGCACTTCTTCGACGGATGTGGCTGGAAGCCATACTTTGTTGAGGGTGATGACCCTATGACAATGCACCGCAGTATGGCAGAGGCTCTTGATGCCTGCATGGATGAAATCAAGGCAATCCAGAAGTCAGCAAGGGAGGATGGAGATACAACAAGACATAAGTGGCCTATGATTGTGCTTCGTACACCGAAGGGTTGGACAGGACCTAAGGAGGTTGACGGCAAGCAGATTGAGGGTTCCTTCAGAGCTCATCAGGTTCCTATTACAATGGAGAAGCCGGAGCATCTTGAGTTATTAAAGAACTGGCTGGAGAGCTACCATCCGGAGGAGCTTTTCGATGAGAACGGCAAGCTTATTCCTGAGCTTAAGGCTCTTGCTCCTACAGGGGACAGAAGAATCGGTTCTAACCCACATGCTAACGGTGGTAAGCTTTTAAAGGATTTAAGACTCCCTGATTTCAGAGAGTATGGTATAGATGTGCCTAAGCCGGGCTCTGTTGAGGCACAGGATATGATAGAGCTTGGTGGGTTTGTAAGAGACATCTTCAAGCTCAACGAGGAGTCAAAGAACTTCCGTATCTTCGGACCTGATGAGACGATGTCCAACCGTCTTGGCAAGGTATTCGAGGTTACTAATCGTGACTGGAACAATGAGAAGTATGATTCTGATGAGTTTCTTGCGGCTGATGGACGTGTAATGGATTCAATGCTCTCAGAGCACATGTGCGAGGGCTGGTTAGAGGGATACCTTCTTACCGGACGTCATGGCTTCTTTGCAAGCTATGAGGCATTTATCAGAGTTGTAGATTCTATGTGTGCACAGCACGCTAAGTGGTTAAAGGTATGCAACCAGCTTCCTTGGAGACAGTCGATTGCTTCACTGAACCTTATTCTCTCATCAAATGTATGGCAGCAGGATCACAACGGATTCACACATCAGGATCCGGGCTTCCTTGACCATATTGCAAATAAGAAGTCAGACGTTGTACGCCTTTATCTGCCACCGGATACGAACTGTCTTCTTTCATGCTTCGATCATTGTATCAGAAGCCGTAACTATGTGAACGTGCTTGTAACTTCCAAGCACCCAAGACAGCAGTGGCTCACAATGGAGCAGGCGGTTAAGCATTGTACACAGGGTATCGGTATCTGGGATTGGGCAAGCAATGACCAGGGACAGGAGCCGGATATCGTTATGGCATGCTGTGGCGACACACCGACTCTTGAGACACTTGCAGCAGTCACAATTTTGAGAAAGGCTCTTCCAGAGCTTAAAATCCGTGTTGTAAACGTAGTAGACCTTATGAAGCTTGAGCCTAGCACCAAGCATCCTCATGGTCTTACGGACGCTGAGTACGATGCGCTGTTCACAAAGGATAAGCCAATTGTATTTGCGTTCCATGGTTACCATACACTCATCCATGAGCTTACATATCGCAGAAATAACCGTAACCTTCATGTATACGGTTATCAGGAGGAGGGTACAATCACAACTCCATTCGATATGAGAGTGCAGAATGAGATTGACCGTTTCAACCTTGTAAAGAACGCTGTCCGCTTCCTTCCTCAGCTTGGAAACAGAGGTTCATATCTTGTACAGCAGATGAATGACAAGCTTGTTGAGCATAAGCAGTACATCCATGAGTATGGACTCGACTTACCTGAGGTAAGAGATTGGAAATGGGATTTATAAAAACAGCAGTTACACAGCAATAATTGTGACTACATAAGAACATGTACTAAAGAAAAAGTATACGAAAGATGAATATTCTTATCGATGTGATTACCGATGAAAGATTTAAACAATGTCAAAAAGCAATGCCCACTGTCGGATAGACAGCGGGCATTGCTTTTTTGCGTGAGCGGAGGTTGGGACAGTGGCTGGGTTGGGACAGGGGTCAGGTACGTGTCCCATACCTGGGACATGTACCTGACCCCTGTCCCAACCCAGCCACGTCAAAGGTCTATGCCCCGCCTCTATATTTCGCTCTGTACTGTGCGGGCGTCATTTTATATTTTTCCAGAAAAATCTTATAAAAGTAACCCTTGTTGTGATAGCCGATAAGCTCCATTATGTAGTCAATACTGTAGCTTGTTGAGAGCAGAAGTTCTTCGGCTCTTTTCAGCCGACACTGTTGAAGATATTCAGTGTAGGTGAGACCGGCATGTGATTTAAGAAGCCTGTTAAAATAATCTTCCTGAAAATGAAATTCCTGCGTGAGAGCGGCAAGGGAAATGTCCGCAAGATGCTCATTCATGAATTGTGTAATCTCTTCAAACAAAATCCAGTTCATTTCGCGGCGCAGCTTCTGTGATATGGAGAAATCATACTGCGTGCTGAGTATGTAGAATATTCTCAGCAAAAGTCCCTGACATATATAGGGTGAAGCTTCATCGTGGTGGTCAAGCTCATTTAGAAGCTGCATGAGCGTATCTTCAATCCTGAACCCATTTTTATCATGCCCGGTATTAGGCGGGAGTGAGTCAGATGGTAACGGCTTAAAATGAAGGTATTGCTGAAGCGATTTCTGTTTAAGCAGAGCGGTCTTTAAGAAAGCTGATATACGTTCAGTGGTTACTTTTTTTTCCATGACATCATCAAACATGATATTCGTGATTCCGAGAAAAAGAATGGTGGCAGGTTTATCACCAAGGATTTCCTGATGCTGGCAGTTGCGGTCTATCAGACAGAGCTCACCCTTGTGGAAAACGTATTCATTTCCAAGGATTTTCTGCCGGTATTCGCCATCTATTATATAGAATAATTCAAGATATTCATGTGAGTGCATCTGTGTTTTCATTCCCGGTGTAAATCCCTTGGAATAGAGAAAATGTGAGGCGGAGGGCAGCAGTGTCGCGGAAACAACATGTTGTGGGCTTATATCCCACATAAGTGCAAAAATATGCTCGGCTGCAGGTATTGGGTATGGCTTTACCTCTATCTCATGCGGAGCGTATTCCGGGCAGACAATCTTAAAGCGTGCCAGATTGTCGGAAAGAGGCATGTCTTTTCCTTCATATATAAGATTATGTGTGTAACGTTTTAAATCCATAGAGACTCCTTTTATTGATACAAGTCAATGGCTGCTGAAAGGGCGGGCGTGAGAGCACCTTGCACTGTGTGAGTTTTGCCCTTCATTTGCCGGAACTAAAATATATGCGTGAAGCAAACGTATTCATAGCCGGAATATGTGAATTTAGGTACACGCATATATAAAATAATATAGCGAAAAAGACAAAAGTTTTCAATTGTTTTATTTTAGCTGTGGTGGTGACGTATGTGGCAATAAAAAAAATCCGGTGGATAAAATCAACACTACACCACAGAATTGTGGATAATTTCCCCAAAAATTGTTTACAAAAAGCTTAAAAAGACATTGACATAACGGACAACCTATTATATAATGTAAAACTGTGACAGTACGAAAGTAAATGTTTAGCCAAAGCCCCGGTACGACATTTTACTATATACTTTCGCCGATTATACGGCACGTTGTCGGTCTTATCGCCGATGACATCCTATATGTTTTTGAATAATTTACGCTTTTGAAAATTTCAAGGAGGTTGACCAATGAACACATTTATGGCTAGTCCATCAACAATTGAAAGAAAATGGTATGTAGTTGACGCTACAGGATATACATTAGGCCGTCTCGCAGCTAATGTTGCAGCAGTACTTAGAGGCAAGAATAAGCCTACATTTACACCAAGCCTTGACACAGGTGATTATGTAATCATCGTTAACGCAGACAAGGTTAAGGTTACAGGTAAGAAGTTAGACCAGAAGATTTACTTCAATCATTCCGACTATGTTGGCGGTATGAAGGAGACAACACTCAGAGAGCTTATGGCTAAGAAGCCTGAGAGAGCTGTTGAGTTAGCAGTTAAGGGTATGCTTCCAAAGGGACCTTTAGGAAGAACAATGTACACAAAGCTTCATGTATATGCAGGACCTGAGCATGATCACGCAGCTCAGAAGCCTGAGACATTGACATTTTAATTAAGGGAACAAGAAGGAGGAAAATACAATGGCTAAGGCAACAAGCGCAAAATTCTATGGTACAGGTAGAAGAAAGAGCAGCATCGCAAGAGTATATATTATGCCTGGTAACGGCAATATCACAATAAACAAGAGAAGCATTGATGAGTATTTCGGTCTTGAGACACTTAAGCTCATCGTTCGTCAGCCGCTCGTAGCTACTGAGACAGCAGACAAGTATGATGTTCTCGTTAACGTACACGGTGGTGGTACAACAGGTCAGGCTGGTGCTATCCGTCACGGCATTGCAAGAGCACTTTGCAAGGCAGACGCAGATTTCCGTCCGGTACTCAAGAAGAGCGGTTTCTTAACAAGAGACCCAAGAATGAAGGAGAGAAAGAAATACGGCTTAAAGGCAGCTCGTCGTGCTCCACAGTTCAGCAAGCGATAATCGACTGCTCAGACTATATCAAAATGGTTCAAAAACCCCGGAAAATCAAGGTTTTCCGGGGTTTTCTTATACCTAAACGGGCTGATATAGTTTGACCTCATTTGACCAAACGAGAGCCGATTCCATTCCCCTTCGGGATTGCGCGGCAGATTGTCTGCCGGAACGGAAGGGAAGGGATGCGATGTCACTCACAGAGATAGAGAGTTATCGGGAATTGATATGAAAAAACACTGGCTATGAGACGTGAAACGTATCATGCAAAGAAAAGAGAACAGACAGCCTGACAATATGCATATGATTAAGATACATTAGTTGCAGAATTGATGAGAATAAGCTGGAGCGATGCAAATATTGTATTAGCTAAAGAGATATGGTATTGTATAGATAGTTTAACAAATAGGAATTTTGTAAAGGAGACATTTTTAATGACTATGAACAAGGGTGTTTCCGTAAGAATAAACAGGATAAATCTCAATAGGGAGAAGAGTGAAAAATGATAGAGGCGCTCTTGGATTTCTTTCAATTATATACGGTGGATGCCGATTATTTACCAGACTTTTGGATTACAATGATACTTCTTTATCTGAATGCAGGTCTGTATCTTAACGACCTATATAATCTGGTGAAGCGCAAGTCAAAAGCGGAAACATTCAGTCTGATGGCGATACCAGGAGTCTTTGCAGTAATTTTCGTGTCGATGCTATCAATTTTTGCGCATGTACCGAATCTGCAGAGCATAGCTTCACAGGCCAAACGCCTGAGCCTGCTTATAACGGCAATACAGCCACAAACGAATCTTGCGCTGCTTCTTATTGTATTTCTTTATCCGATTCTATGGGGAATCGGGCTCTTACGACAAAGGAGGCATGAACACGGCAGCCGCAAACGCTGGGTGCTGTCCTGCATTCCTGATTATATTGCATGGATCATACTGATATTGGGCATCGGTTATCACCTGTTTTTCGGGGAAAATATCCTGAATAGTGTTCTGGAAAATGCGGAGGCTGGAGATTTACTGGCTCTTTATGGCTCCCGCAGAATCTGGCTCTATATATGGATGTATGGAATTTATATCCTTGTATGCAAGGAAGTGGTGCTGCTTGTCGGCCTTTTGTCTGAACTTTTGTTAATGCGAATTCCGCTTCGCTACCATAGTGGGCAGAATGCTGATACCTTTGTCAGCTTTTATTATCTGTTTTGCCAGAATGCCATTTTTCGTGGGATTTCCCTGCTGGAAGCTGAGTTGGTGATTCCGCTTTGTGGAGTGATG
Organism: Eubacterium sp.; assembly: GCA_003486385.1. Lineage (GTDB taxonomy): Bacteria > Bacillota > Clostridia > Lachnospirales > Lachnospiraceae > CAG-882. The sequence goes on from DNFT01000042.1 coordinate 38,729, forward strand.
CTTCGGGAAGCGGCATCGCCTTTCAGTGATTACTCGTCGATTATGATATACGCAGTCTTTTTGCTGCTGACAGGCGCAGTGTTTGTCGTTCTTATCGCCATTGGTCCGGTCATGCGGACACTTTCCTGCTTCGCTGCATGGGGACAGCGCAAGCAGATCAGAGAGCTTTTCTGTACTGAATATTTTCTCATGCAGCCAGTTTCCAGCAACAGATCGTTCACGGTCACTCATCATTTTATCATTGACGAACAGGCCGCCGCCGGTGTTTACTATATTCCGCTTCTCACAGACATCAGCGGATGGACCTCCCCGAGAAAGAAAGCAGGCAAATGGAAAATGCTCTCTTTCGCAGATGGCAGAACCCTTGAATTGTCAGAACACGAGGCAGAAGCCGCCAAGGAAATGCTCTCTTATGCATCCAGCCGTCTCCATGTCCAGAAGATAACCGGAGAAAATTGGAGCAATAAAAACAATATGCCTGTCACAGAGGAAACCTGGAACCCACTCATAAGTCCGGCAACAACGATGTATCAGAAACTGGTCAAGATATTTTTATATCTGATGGTTATTCTTTTTATGATGAGCTTTCAGATACTGAAGTAATTGAAAAAAGAAGAAGCAGGCAAACGAGTATATAACTATCAAGAGGGCGATTATATGAAGCTTTGGATTGAATAATATACAATTCAAGCTTGTCGGATTGTAAAGACAGAGCCTTATGCAAGGGGCAGGAGAAAGGCTCCGCTCTGATTGAGGGCGAAGCCCCTTAGCCGGTCAAGGGTACAACCATTGCCCAGTTAGTGGCGTTTCGCCACTAAGTACTGGGTATTGCTTGTAGCAGAGCTTCACAGGATGAAGCAGCTTCGTTGCAAATCCCTTCGGGAAAAATTAAATATTGTTATTATTAACAGACTGAGTAGAGAGATTTACTTGGTCTTTTTTTGTAGAAAAAAAGAAAGGAAGAGTTTCAGTGAATTAACTACCCCCATGCTAAATGAATTTGTGGAAAAGATACTTGTCCATGAAGCGGATTATTCCAGCGGAGAAAGGGTACAGGAAGTGGAGATTTACCTGAACTTTATCGGGAAGTTTGAACTGCCTGTAAAAGAACCGACTGCGGAAGAAATTGCAGAGCATAAAAAGCTGAAAGCACGCAGGGCAAAAAAAGCAGAATATAACCGCAGATACATGGAAAAGCGGAGAAAGCGTATCGCAGGGGAAGAACAGAAAGCAAAGGAAGTAACAGTAAACGGTTAAGGGTATGGAGGATAGAGGGCTTATGAAACAGGAAGAAATCAGAAAGTGTACAAAGGTTGTGGAACTGTTCCGCAGTATGATGGATGAACTGGGAGATATGTGTGTGGTATATGATGTCAGGTTCGGCTTTATTGTACTGGAGTATTACATGGACGGGTATTTTGAGAATAATTCTAACTACAACAGTGAAAGAAGTGTGTGCATGAGTGTAAGCAGAGCTTCCGGTGCAGGATTGTGTGGTGTGGAAAGTATTGTTCTAAGCGGACAAAACAACAGATAAGGATACGAATGAAGAATAATTAGCAAGAAAAAATCTATATCTTGACATACGTATAAGACTGTGGTAGTCTATGGATAAGACAGACGACAACAGTCTTATGAAAGGAGAAAGAATAATGCAATCAGAAAATATTAAACTTTTTGATTCGGAACTGAAAGTTATGGATATTTTGTGGAAAGAAGGTATTGTTCCGGCAAAATATGTTGCAGACCGATTAACACAGGAATTAGGTTGGAATAAAAATACAACCTATACATTGATTAAGCGGTGTATGAAGAAAGGAGCGATAGAGCGTACAGAACCAAATTTTATGTGTCATGCATTGATAGCAAAAGAGGACGTACAGGAAACAGAAACAAATGAATTGATAAACAAAATATATGATGGTTCTGTTGATAAATTGTTTGCAGCTCTGTTGGGAAGGAAGAAACTTTCAACAGAGCAGATTGAAAAGCTGAAGCAAATCGTTGATAGTTTGGAATGAGGTGATATGTATGAGTTTATGGGCAATGAGCTTATATGGTGCAGTTATGATTATTGCCATTGTAATACTACGGGTATTACTGATTAACCAATTACCCAAGAAAACATTTTTAATATTATGGGGAATAGTAATGGTTCGATTAGTAATACCTTTTACCGCACCTTCGGCATTCAGTATCTATTCGTTAATACCGGAAAAAGAACAAAGCATGAATACGCAGTTCAGTGGTATACAGGATAATTTAAGCGAAAATTTACCTGTAAATGCAATGGCAGATACAGTACATGTTGATAAAACAACTCAAATTTCAATAAAGTGGCTCGTTTGGTTAGCTGGATTAGGTCTATGTGCTGGATATTTTCTGATTGTATATAGAAAATTGTATAGAGAATTTCAAATGTCATTTCTGGTTAAAATCCCACAGATAGAACAGTGGCTTGTACTGCATAATGGGAAGCGGCGGATAGAAATAAGACAGTCAGATAGGGTTGCTGCACCTGTTTCATACGGAATTATACATCCGATTATATTATTTCCTAAAAATACAGACTGGGAGAATATGAATGTTCTTCAATATGTCTTAGAACATGAGTATGTGCATATCAAAAGGTATGACAGTATAACAAAATTGTTGGTTACAGCAATAGTGTGTATTCATTGGTTTAATCCTATGGTATGGGTAATGTATATTCTTTTTAATAGGGATTTAGAATTGGCTTGTGACGAATGTGTGATACATCGATTCGGCAATAACTCTAAATCGACTTATGCACATACTCTTATCAGTATGGAGGAACAAAAAAGTGGTTTTATGCCGTTTTGTAACAATTTTAGTAAAAATGCAATCGAAGAAAGGATAACAGCAATTATGAAAACGAAGAAAACAACCATAGTTATGTTAGTAGCATCTGCCATAGTTATTATTGGAGTAACTGGAACTTTTGCCACTTCTGCAAATGCTTCTGCCAAGATAGATAATAAAAACAGCGAATATATTGAAAGCACAATAGCAAAGGATGTAATGTTGGCATATAACGATGAAGATGGAAACATCTATTATAGTGCAGATGGTGGTGAAACATTCTTTAACGAAAAAGAATTTAACGAAAAGTATCCTTCGCCAGAAGTAGAGTGGTGGACATACGAAGAATATAAGGAATGGCTGGATAATGAGAGGATACAGCTACAAAGTATGTTAGGTGAAAAAGCATGGACTGGTGGTAGAGGTGAGTTTGTCTGGACGCAGGAAATGATTGATGAGACGATTGCAAGCTATGAGGAAATTTTGCAAAAAATTGAGAACGGAGTTAAGGTTTCAAAAACAGTTGATGGAAGTGAGGAAATTCAAATAGCAACTTATGATGATAAGGAACACTTTATGGAATCTGTTGAAGGGGCTGCTATTGCATCAGACAAAGAAACTAAAGTTTTTGGACCTTATGATACAAAGGAAGAATTATTAGATGCAATAAAATCATATTGTGAAGAACAGGTAAGGCTGGGCAATATGACACAGCAGGCAGCTGATGAAATTATTGAAAAATATGAATAGGTGTTTTGTAACAAGTAAAAAAATTAGGCTTTAAAGTAGGAGAGCGTTTGTTGGAATAAAGGCTAATGAACGCTTTTCTACATTTCATAATAGAATGTTGGTTCTTGCCATTTAGAAGTTAATTACGCATTTCATATATGGAGGAAATACGCTTGAGAGATTACAAGGGAAAATATATTGACACTGATGTGATTAGGAGGGAGTGCTTATAGCTAAGATATTGTTATTAGCATTGAGCTATATCAATACCTTGGACACAAAAAGTTGAACTTTTCTCCCAGATTGGAGCGAGAAAGTCCGGGCAGAAAATTGTTCGGACTTTTCTCATATATTCCATAATGACGGTAGAGCTGTTCACAAGTTTTATGGTATAATTTGAATACAAATTAAGCAACAAATCTGGGAAAACATAATCATTAATGTGTAAAATGTGATAGTCATGAGGAAAAAACGAGAATTACCGAAAGGTGTGGGAGGCATTGTGCGGGAAGAGGATCAAACAACCAGTAGCCTTGGCTGTATTATTTGTTCTAATGTTTATTGGTGGCTGTTTTTTTGTGAAAGCCAATCAAGCAAAGGAATTTGAGAAAAACGA
>DNFT01000095.1:0-272 GCA_003486385.1 Eubacterium sp.
ATATAATACGTTATACACGCTAATTTTACAGCACATGTTTTGATCCCAACATCAAATATATCAGACAAATGTAGAATTTATATAGTGTGATGAATATATTCAGGAGGGGCATATATAATGGGAGTTTATTTGAATCCGGGTAATGATAGCTTCAGAAAAATGGTTAATTCAGATATATATGTTGACAAAACGGGGCTGATTGACTACACGAACAAGGTTATCAATACAATGCAGCAATATATATGTGTCAGCCGTCCGCGCCGTTTTGGTAA
>DNFT01000095.1:322-3382 GCA_003486385.1 Eubacterium sp.
AGCCGTCCGCGCCGTTTTGGTAAGTCCATGGCGGCAGGAATGCTTGCTGCATATTACAGCAGTGCTTGTGATTCAAGTGAACTTTTCTCAAAGTTCGAGATAGCACATTGTGAAAGCTTTGACAGGTATCTTAATAAATACAATGTAATATCAGTCAATATGCAGGAGTTTTTAAGCCAGTGTACCTGCATTGATGATATGATAAAGCTTCTGGAAAGAAGTGTTCTATGGGAATTGCTGGATGTATATAGTGATGTCCGCTATTTTGACAATACGAATCTTGCGCGGTCTATGCAGGATATCTATACGGAAAAGAAATGTCCTTTTATCGTTATTATCGATGAATGGGACTGTATTTTCAGGGAGTACAAGACGGATAAGGCTGCACAGGAAAAGTACCTTGACTTTTTGAGAAGCTTTTTGAAGGATAAGGTATATATACATCTTGCGTACATGACAGGGATACTTCCTATAAAAAAATATGGTACACATTCAGCGCTCAACATGTTCGATGAGTTTTCCATGATTGACCCGGGCCCATTGGCAAAGTATGTGGGGTTTACCGGGGAAGAGGTGTCAGAGCTGTGTGGACGCTACGGCATGGACATGGAGGAGGTGAAGAGCTGGTATGACGGATATTTTTTTGAACCGGATATCAGTGTGTACAGTCCGCGTTCGGTGGTAAGCTGCATGAGGTTCGGAAGGATTGGAAATTACTGGAATCAGACAGAGACATTCGAGGCGCTTAAGTGCTATATTGATATGAATTTTTCGGGACTGAGGGATGATATTCTTAGTATGATGGCAGGCGAAAAAGCCGCAGTCAATACAGGAAGCTTTACAAATGATATGTCAACTTTCAGAACGGAGGATGACGTGCTCACGCTGCTGATACATCTGGGGTATCTTGGATATGATTATGAGAATAAGTGCGTTTTTATACCAAATAATGAAATCCGCGCTGAGTATGTCAATGCGGTATCGGTTTCCGACTGGGGAGAGGTCTCAATGGCACTTAAAAATTCAGCGGATATATTGAATGCAATATGGCAGAGAAGGGAACAGCGTGTTGCTGATGGAATAAAGGAGGCTCACTTTGAGACATCACATATACAGTACAATGATGAAAATGCGTTGAGCTATACCATATCGCTGGCACTTTATGCCGCAAGAAATTTTTACACGGTATACAGAGAGTTTCCGGGCGGAAAGGGCTTTGCCGATATGGTTTACATTCCAAAGAAAAAGTTCAGCGATAAGCCGGCACTTGTGGTAGAGCTAAAGTGGGATAAGGATGCGCGCGGAGCGATTGAACAGATAAAGAACAAGGAGTACTGTAAATCTTTTGATGAATACAGGGGCAATATTTTACTTGTTGTTATTAACTATAGTTTAAAGACAAAAGAACATGAATGTATTATAGAGGAGTACACAAAATGACAGCTTCCAATATTAAGATAGACAGGCAGAGAGTGATTGACACATTTGCGGCATACGTTAAGAATTACAACAGCGAGGACACCAAGGTTAAGTTAAAGATTGAACACACCTACCGTGTGGCAGGGCTGTGCCAGCTCATAGGACAGTCCATAGGGCTTAAGGGTGCAGACCTTGACATTGCGTGGCTTACAGGAATGCTCCACGATGTAGGAAGATTCGAGCAGTTGAGACGCTACAACACGTTCTATGATGACAAGTCGGTCAACCACGCACATCTTGGCTGTGAGATACTGTTTGAGGAGGGAAGGATAAGAGATTATCTTGACGATGACAGTGAGGATGAGCTTATAAGGAGGGCGATATACCATCACAGCGACTACCGCATACCGCAGGATTTTGATGAGCGCACCACGATGTACTGTAACATACTGCGCGACGCAGATAAGGTTGATATATTGAAGGTCAACTGTGATTTTCCGCTTGAGGAGATATACAATGCCACAACTAAGGAGATAAGGAACGGAGAGATAACAGACGCGGTGCTGAAGGCGTTCTCAGAGAGACATACGATACTAAGGTCACTTAAAAAGACGGCTGTCGACAATGTGCCGGGGCATATTTCACTGGTCTTTGAGCTTGTGTATGATGAGAGCGTCAGACAGGCAGTGAAGCAGGGGTATCTCGACAAAATGCTTGCCTTTGAATCCGATAACCCGGATACACAGAGGAAGATGAAGGAAGTTAACAGGATAATGAAGGAATATATATCGGAGAGATTATAGTTTGACTACCGGTTATGTGTGGATATAATGGAGGTATTGCAGCTATAACAGAGCTTTATGCCTGCTGTACATAGTCCATGGAATAAAGGCGGGTATGGAAGGCATAAAAACCTCCCATTATCGATAAGCAAGCGGCTTATGGTAATGGGAGGTTTTTTAATTAGCTCCGGATATAATTTTCAAATATCTAAAATATTTAATATTACTTTCCGAGCTGCATATCGTTGTTACCTGAATCAGATGTGAAGATCTCAAGCATGTTGACAGGGTCATTGTAATCTGCTAACCAACCCTCACGGCACATACCGGAGTAGTTACCTGACTTACGGTCTGCAAGGAATACATTCCAGTCCTCCTGCTTTATTGTAACCTCGATACCAAGGATTGAGAGGTCTGCCTGGATTGACTCGGCAACTGCAACGTGTCCTGTGGATGTGTTTGTAAGGTACTCGAAGCCAAGAGCAGGGCTGATTGCATATGAACATAGCCGGAATATTAATTTAAATACAAAACGCACCCATAAGGATGCGTCTTGCTAAATAAAAAGTATGAAGGATGAAAGTGGGCTGTATAACATTCAAAATGCCGATAATGTAAATAATATATCGACAGAAATTATCAAATAATAACTGTATAAATAAACTACAAATGTGATTATATAGGTTGGTGCAGGACTAATGTCAAGTACTTTATTTATTTTTTTATTGAAAAATATATATTGTGATAATTTAAAATCTGAATCATTAAGCCACAATTTGCTTTTTTATCCGTAATTATATGAGAATAGCTTGTATTGTAACTTGCCGTGGTGTTATTATAATGATGTTGGGGTCAAAAC
>DNFT01000048.1 GCA_003486385.1 Eubacterium sp.
GACAGCATATACGGCTTTTTGAAAGCATTTAATGAATTATATGCAGAATGTACGGATGCTGAAAAGAAACAGTTTATGCAGGCATTTATTGAGCGTATTGATATATTTCCAGAAAGGCGATAAGATGGTAATTGGATTAGGAATATCAAGTTTCAATTTCCGGTACCGATTCTTAGAGATGGCAAGGAAGTAGTTCGAGTTGATGGTATTTCTTTGGATAAAGAGCAGTCTGATGAGCATACTGTTACCTTGGAAAAGTTTCCGACACTTGAGACGGTATGTTTATTGTCCAAACTTCGCGAGGCGAAACATCATGTGAATGTGACACTTGACATGGACGAGATTGATAATACATGCTTCTATAATGTGAATTTTACAATTATTTATTCTTGGTGTGAAGGGAAGTGATATCAGTGCTGCATATTGCTATATGTGATGACGAAGAGAATGAAATAGAGTATTTGAAACATGCTGTAGAGGACTGGGCTAAGAAGGAACATATCCTAACAAATATAGAAACATATGCATCTGCTGAAAGTTTCCTGTTTCAATATGAAGATTGCAAAAATTATCAGATTTTGTTATTAGATGTAGAAATGAGTGGAATGACCGGAATTGATTTGGCAAAGAAGATACGACAGAATCAGGATAATGTTGAGATTATTTTTATAACATCACATTTTGAGTTTATTGGCGAAGGATATGAAGTAGATGCACTCCATTATCTGGTTAAACCTGTGAAAGCAGGTAAAGTGGAAGAAGTTCTTTCGAAAGCGAAACAAAAGATAGAATCAGGAGAAATATCAATCATCATTCATTGTAATGGTGAAATGGTTAAGATATATGAGAAGGAAATCCTTTATTTGGAATCACTTTCCCACTATATAACTATATATACAAAGGATAAGGAATATAAGATAAAAGCAAATATTTCAACATTTGCACAGGAACTTAGCGAAGATTTTTATCAGACGCATCGCTCGTACCTTGTATCATTAAAGCACATTATGCGTATTTCGCGTGACAGAGTTACACTGGATAATGCAGTGCAAGTGCCGCTTGCAAGAGGAAAATATGATCAGATTAATCGGGCATACATTGAGCGCAATTAATTAGGAGTACTTATGAGAAAGAAAACATATTTGAAACTTGCTGAATATCAGACAGAACAGGCAAGGCAGCACCTAAACGAAGTGCGGAGTATCCATTCAGAAATGAGAGGATATAAACATGATTTTCACCATCATCTCCAGACCTTAAAGGGGCAATTAGAAGCAGGTGAGGTAGAACGTGCAATTGCCTATATAGAAGAATTAGATCATCAACTGATGAATGTTGATACGCTTTTGAAAACAGGAAATGTATCTCTTGATGCGATATTGTCAGCTAAAATCGCGCAGGCAAAAGCAGAGAACATTACGGTTGATGCGAAAGCGAGTGTACCGGATTCGTTGACCATCACAGATGTGGAGCTTAGCATTCTGGTGGGGAATTTATTAGATAATGCAATTGAATCCTGCAGACTTTCTTCCGGCGAACGATTTATTCGTATCTATATTTCAATGAAGGGAAAGATGTTGTATTTTTCCATGCTCAATTCTGCGGGGGTGAAAAAAAAGAAAATAGGAACATTATTTTCATCTAATAAAGAGGGAATGCATGGATTTGGACTTCATCGTGCGGAGGCGATTATAGAAGAACATGGTGGATGGTGCAAATATAATAGTGAAGATGGAGCATTTAGCTCAGAGTTTTTGGTCCCAGTGATGGAATAACAGCAATTCGTGTACTGACAGATACAGTTGGTGCACGAATTTTACGTTGTAGGGTTAAAGAGATATAGAATAGCAGAAGAAGGAGGTACATTATGATGAAAAATATATGGTACTGTATTAAGAAAACGTCTGAATGGTACTTTGCCTTATTAGTGCTGTATATAATACTGACACTTGTAAATGCCATAATCCCAATTCTGTCTGCTTTTTTGCCAAAGTTAGTAATTGAAAGGCTGACTTCAGATAGTGATATATGGGGATTGATAGACACTATTATGATATTCATGGGGAGTATTGCTGTGTTGACCGGAGTCAGCAAATTTCTTAAAAAATATCTATATTTTGAGAAGTTTAGTATTAACGTTCGTTATTTGAAGCTTGTAGCAACCAAAGGGTTAACTACAGACTACATAAATCAGGAAAACGGAACATTTCGCAAGCTGCAAGAGGAAAGTTTCCAGTGTTGTAACGGACATTCACCCTTAACGCAGGTGTATGATGTACTTCAAAGTCTCGGCACCAGTGTTTTGGGAATAGCAGTGTTTTCTGCAGTTCTATTTAAACTAAATGCAGCAGTAATACTGTTTTTGGTTGTAACCACTGCATTTAGCTTTTATTTAAACAAAAGAGTTGTGAAATGGACAGACGAGCATAGCAAAGAAAGAATGGGGTATGTACAACAGCTTAGTTATATTAATGCGGTCTCCGGCGATGCACGTTCAGCAAAGGATATCCGGCTTTATCCTATGGCAAAGTGGTTCTCCGATATTTATGAGGATAATATGAAGGGGATTGCGGCGTGGTATCGCAAATTGACTAAAAAACTATTTCGCGTAACAGCTTGTGACGGAGCATTAGGTTTATTAAGAGAAGGTATTATCTATCTGTATTTGATATATATGTTTATGAGTGGTCATATTTTGGTGGGAGATTTTGTTCTTTATTTTGGAGTTGTCAATGATTTTTCATCCTGGTTAAGTGAAATATTTGCCGAGGCTTCGGTGCTGAATCAGTTAAGTACAAAGATTAAGCGTTTTCAAGAATATCTTGACTTCCCGGAATATTACCGTAAAGAAGATGGAGTGCATCCGGATCGAGAAAAGATGCCGAAGGAAATTGAACTAAAGAACGTAAGCTTTCGATATGAAAAAAATCAACCATATGTGTTGGAAAATTTTAGTCTTATGATACGTCCGGGTGAGCATCTTGCTGTAGTAGGCTTAAATGGAGCAGGAAAAACGACACTTATAAAATTAATCTGTGGTTTGATTGACCCAACAGATGGGCAGGTACTCTACAATGGAAAACCTATTACAGAGTATAACAGAGTAGAACTTTATCAGATGTATTCGACTGTATTTCAGCAATTTAGTATCATGCCGGTGACTGTAGAAGAAATAGTTGCGGAAGCACCTACGGCACAAGTAGATTCTGAACGAGTGAAGAAATGTTTGGAATTGGCGGGAATGTGGGAACGAATCCAGAAACTTCCTGACAAATTACAGAGTCAATATGGAAGAACAATATATGATGAGGGAATCGAATTTTCAGGAGGTGAAACACAGAAACTTTTACTTGCAAGAGCAATCTACAAATCTGCTCCGATATTGCTGTTGGATGAGCCAACGGCAGCTCTTGATCCTATTGCCGAGAGTGAGTTATATCAGAAATATAATCAAATCAGTGAAGGAAAGACGGCTGTGTTTATTTCCCATAGACTTGCAAGTGCAAACTTTTGTGACAGGATTATTTTGATTGAAAATGGAGCTATCTGTGAAGAAGGAACACATAGGGAGCTTCTTGCCAAGAAGGGAAAATATTATAACTTGTTTGAATTGCAGGCAAAATATTATCGAGAAGAGGAGGTGGCAGGAGAATGAAGAGAATGTCTTTGGGCGAACGAATTAAAATAACCAAAAGGGGATTTGGAATTTTAAGGAAATATTGTCCGGGGCTTGCCGAACAAAAAGCATTATATGAGACGATACATTCACTGCAGCCTTTTATTTCTGTTTGGTTTTCTGCAAGGATTGTGGATGAACTGATAAATTATTGTAGAAAAGAATATATAGCTACATACGTGATAAGTCTAATTGTAATCAATTTTATATGTACAGTAATTCAAAATGTACTTTTGCATGTATGTAATGAAAAAGAATCGCAGATGTGGAATTGGTTTGAAAAAGTTTTTTCGGACAAGCAGATGTCATTAGACTATGATGATCTGGAAGATGTATCAATACAGAAACAGCGGCAAGAAGTGGAAGAAAATCTCTTTATGTTTGGAAATGGTCTAGGGCAGCTTGTATGGGGAACTTCTGTGATAGTAAAGGTATTTATTAATATTTTTGTTGCATTACTAATGTCGGGTATGCTATTCATTTCTAAATCTGGACAGGAAATGGTGGACCATCCGATTTGGATCGTGATTATTTTAGGCTGTATTACTTTATGTGGATTTAGTAATTATAAGGCAACCAGAAAAGAAAATAGCTTATTTATGAAATGGTGTGATAATAGCTTGTGGTTTAACAGGACATTCATGTTTTTTGGACATGAGTTATATACAAATCTTGAAAGAGCAAAAGATGTCCGCATCTATAGGCAGGATACCCTTGCTATTAAGAAAATTGAAGAGTTGGAAGAATGGGGAAATGCAGAAAAAAAGAATAGTTTCTATATGTCTTTTTTCCCCGCAGCAGCGGGATTTATAGTAGGGCTTGGTAACTGTGCGTGCTACCTGTTTGTGGCAATAAAGGCTTTTCTGGGAGCATATGGTGTAGGAAGTGTTGTCCAGTATATATCGGTACTGACAAGATTAGGAGATGGAATCAGAGATTTTATGTTTATGGTGTCTGATAATGAATTATATTGTACTCATTTGAAGAAGATGTATGATTACCTGGATATCCCGAATCATATGTATCAGGGCAGCCTTACAGTGGAAAAACGGGAGGATAACGAATATTACATCGAGTTTCGTAATGTTTCATTCAAATATCCCAGGACAGAGAATTATGTACTGCGTAATGTGAATCTCAAATTTAAGATTGGAGAAAAATTGGCGGTAGTAGGCATGAATGGAAGCGGAAAGACAACGTTTATAAAAATGCTCTGTCGCTTGTATGACCCAACAGAAGGAGAAATCTTATTAAATAATGTGGACATCAGGAAATATGATTACAAAGAATATATGTCAATATTTTCTGTTGTTTTCCAGGATTTTAAATTGTTTTCTTTCGGACTTGGACAAAATGTTGCAGCAAGTTTTGATTACAATGAAGAACTCGCAAAGAAGTGTTTAGAAAAGGCAGGATTTTATGATCGTTTGCAGAGGATGAGGAAAGGATTAGAGACTTCTATTTATAAAGACTTGGACGAAGAAGGTGTAGAGATTTCCGGTGGAGAAGCACAAAAGATTGCTTTAGCAAGAGCACTTTATAAAAATGCTCCGTTTATTATTCTCGATGAACCCACAGCTGCACTGGATCCTATTGCAGAATATGAAGTGTATTCAAAATTTAATGAGATAGTACAGGATAAGACAGCTATTTACATCAGCCATAGACTTTCATCATGTAGATTCTGTGATGTCATAGCAGTATTTGATGACGGACAGATTGTGCAGAGGGGAGTTCATGATAAATTATTACAGGACACGCATGGAAAATACTATGAGTTGTGGAAAGCACAGGCACAGTATTACACATAGTTTTATTTGATGCGTTTAAGAGAATGTGCTGAAAAGGAATATGAGTCAAAGCTTATTTGGGTGGAAGAATTATTTTCAAAGAAAGCTTAGTGGTGCATGCAGACACAATTCTGTCTGCTGGAAAAAATCACAAAACTACCCGAAAGGAGGTTTTATTGAAAAAATCCTCCAATAACAACCTAAAGGATAGCATTATTGATGAAAATTACCAAAAGCTATAGAAAAATCCTTTATAATATGGTAATATTTAACAATAATAAGAATTATTCAGGTTATATGTTATCTGATATTACTACTTCAAGGAGGGATTTTTATATGAGAGAGCAGAAAGAGCATAGGAAGTCCATAACTTCAATCAAAACCAAGATTCTTGCTGCGGTCAGTGCACTGGTGCTGATTCTTGTGCTTATACTGATTATAATTTCGTATACGATTTCCAAGAATATAATTACGGATCAGTCAATGCAGTTACTTGAACTTTCAACTAAGAATCAGGCATCGCGGATTGAGGCCTGGATGTCGGAGAAGCTGAATGTGTTCAGTACCTTTAAGCAGGATATAGAGACGCTGGACTACACGGACGCACAGCTTCAGAGCCTGCTTGACAGCTATTATGGAAGAAGCTCTGATTATCCGGACGGATTTTACATAGCGGATACATCGGGAAAGGTTATGCAGGCGTCGGGTGTGGACTATAAAAAGACGGCAGATACATCATCAGCATGGTATAATGAGGCATTGACAAGAGTTAATATGGCATTCGGTGATGTGCATGTCAATGAAGCCGGGACTGATGTGGTTAGTGCCGGAGCTATACTCCGCGATTCGAAAAAGTCTGGTGGCAATGCAAAGGCAAAGAATACAAGACTTCTTGTTGTCGATGTGCCGATAGCCCATATACAGGTTATTGTCGATTCTTTTATCAGTATGGATGATGCACAGGCAATTCTTGTTGACAAGGATAACATGAGTATATTATCAAAGAGTGATGACACACTGACCGGAAGGCTTAGCGATGGTACAGGCTTTCTTGGTACAATAGGAAACAGAATATCACAGCAGAATTACACGGCGATGACCCTTGATGGGAACATTGTTGATTTCAGGGAGATAACAGGAACTAACTGGGTGCTTGTATCCTATGTACCGGAGAGCGCTGTTTTCTCAGAGCTTGCGTCACTTAGAACTACAATGATAGTGGTTGCGGTGGTTGTTCTTGCTGTTATTCTGGTACTTATGGAAAGAATGATTCATTTTATGATTAAGCCGATTCGTTCTCTCACGGACTCTATCGTCACAATGGCCTCCGGCGATTTTACGGTAGATATAAAGACCAAGGGAAATGATGAGATTACGCTTATGGGTCACAGCATGAAGGAATTTACGGCTGCAATAAGAAGCATGATAAATGATATCTCGAATATATCCGAGACGTTAAAAGGACAGGCAGAATCGAGTACATCCGTCTCCGGAGGATTGTATGAGGCTTCGCTTAAGCAGTCAAAAAACATAGATGAACTCAATGGGACAGTCGACCAGCTCTCTGCCTCCGTTCAGGAAATCGCAGAGAGTGCAACAGCACTTGCAGTTGTTGTTTCTGATACAAGGGACAGCAGCAATAATGCCGAGGACAAGATGAATGTCACGGTTGAGGTTGCAGAAGCAGGTAAGAACGATATGCAGAAGGTCGGCGAAGCGATGGGGCTTATAGAGCAGTCCATAAATGGGCTTCAGGAGTCGATTGACAAGGTTGGAGCAGCCTCTCAGGAAATCAATAAGATTGTAGGAATGATTGGCGAGATTGCCGACGAGACGAATCTTTTGGCACTCAACGCTTCAATAGAGGCAGCAAGGGCAGGAGACGCAGGAAAGGGCTTTGCGGTTGTTGCCACAGAGATAGGAAGTCTTGCAACGAACAGTAATCAGTCTGTGCAGAAGATTCAGACACTTATAAATGAGGTCACAAGTCTGGTAGGGGAGACAGTTGATAAGGCAAAGGACAGCGTCGATGAGATAAATACCAGCAGCCGGCTTGTACATCAGGCAGTGGCAACATTTGATACGATATATGATAATATTGTAGATGCCAACAGGGTGGTTAATGACATGGCAGCCAATATGTTAAAGGTTGCGGATGTATCTACCAATGTCGCTTCCATAACGGAGGAACAGGCAGCCAGTGCGGAGCTTATTTCACGAAATGCCGGAAATATCGCTTCCGAATCAAAGAATATTACAGATGACAGTGAGAAGGTAGCTGAGACAGCAAGGAAGCTTGCCGACACATCGGAAAAGCTTATGACCCAGATTAATTCTTTCAGAGTATAGGAGGGACTGCGATATGAAATATATAAGAAAATCGATATGCTCTTTGCTGTTATGTGTGTCAATGCTTGCTGTATTATTGACAGGGTGTTCAGGCGGTAAAGGGACAGCAGCAACAGGCGATGCCAGGATTCTTATAGCAACCTGCGCTAAGGGAGATGCTTTCAGGGATATGCTGATAGCGGCATTGGAATCGGCATGCGATGAGCAGGGAATAGGACATGACACCGTCTATGCGGAGCAGTCGGCAGAGCAGCAGGTAGCACAGGTCAAGGAAGCTAAGAGCCAGGGCTATACAGCGGTAATATGCAGGCTTATAGATGTAGATACGGCGCTTCAGGTTGAGAGGGCAGCAGATGGGCTGCCGGTAATATTTGTAAACAACTGTCCTGATGAGGGATATCTGAAGGCGGATGAATACATCTATGTTGCTTCCAATGAGAGTGTAGCGGGAAGCTATCAGGCACAGTATGTCCTGGACAAGCTGTCGGGCAAGAGTGAGATAAACGTAATGATTTTACAGGGTGAAAAGACTCATTCCGCAACAAAGGGCAGAACTGAGGCAGCGAAGAGGGTACTCAATGAGTCGGGCAAGAAGATTAATTATCTTTTTCAGGACTATGCTGATTGGAGCCCGGAGTTAGGACAGGAGTATTTTGAGATATTTAATTCCACGGGAAGGACTGTGGATTGTGTAATCAGTAATAATGATTCCATGGCAGTCGGAGCGATAGCGGGAATGGAGGCATGCGGAATTGACCCTGCCACAATAGTGGTCTGTGGTGTTGATGCCACTGCCGATGCATGCCGGCTTGTAAAAGAGGGAAAGATGGACTTTACAGTCTGCCAGAATGCAGTCAATCAGGCGAATGCGGCGGTCGATGTTGCGGTGCTCCTCTCATCAGGAAAATCAATAAAGGACTATGCCGGAACATCGGATACAGGCTATCAGGTGTGGGTGGATTTTGAGAAGGTCGATGCGGCGAATGTTGATAAGTATATAAAATAATCAGATGATGTTTTGATATTCAACACCATCTGATGTTATGATATACATTTCTGAAAAGTATGTAATATAGTGGGGGCAGAGACTATGGTCTCTGTCCAAGCCCACCTTCGAGAGTAAGGGTTTCACCTGTCATGAACTTGAAATCAGGTGAGGCAAGCTGTACGCATACACGGCCTATCTCTGTCTCTACATTTCCGTAGTGTCCCATAGGCGGCATTTTGACATTCGCCTTGAATGCCTCAGGGTATGCATTTGCAAAGTTCTCAAGCTGTGCGGTCCATGCGAGCGGACATACAATGTTGACATTGATTCCATCAGGCCCCCATTCGGTAGCAGCTACTCTTGTAAGACCTCTTATACCCTCCTTGGCAGCAGCGTAGGCACATTGACCGAAGTTTCCGAAAAGACCTGCGCCCGATGCAAAGTTGATAACGGAACCCTTAGTCTCCTTAAGGTATGGATAACATGCCTTCATATAGTAGAAGGCGGCATACAGTCCGGAGTAGACAGCAAGGTCGAACTGCTCAGTTGTGTGGTCTGCGAGAGTGACACCGGATGCGGATGCCTGTGCATTGTTGATGAGCACATCAATACGTCCGAAGGTATCAATTGTCTGCCTGATAACATTGGCAACAGTAGCTTCGTTATCTGTGCCGGCATTCACATCTGCCTGTACAGGGAGGACCTTGATGCCGAATTTCTCTTCAAGCTCTGCCTTTGCCTCTTCAAGTTTCCTAACATTTCTTCCGGTGATTACAAGATTTGCTCCCTCCTTAGCATAGGCTGTCGCAATACCGTAACCGATAGAACCACAGCTTCCGTCCTTGAGGATGGCTCTTCCTCCGCCCGTTATAATGGCTGTCTTACCTGTCAAAAATCCCATTCTAATACCCCTTTCTGAATAATTTAATTAAGTTTAGTAGGCATATTAATGTATATAAGTATCGACTTTAATACACTATATATGTAAAGTATAACATAGTTGCGTGATAATTGTATATAATAATTAAAAATTTAACAAAAATAAAATTCAAAATAATAATTTGTTAATAAAAAATGCAATATCGTTATATTGTCGTCAATAATTGTGAATGATATACTAGTACATCGAATAATAAATAACTTACACCTTGACTTGCCTGATTTTTCATCTGCCGCGTTGTTGTCAATCGACGTAGCCACCGCTGTGCCTCATTCCTCCGCATTGCATATGAAACAATCATTCGGCGACAATGTATCAGAAACTTATTTTCGGTGTATTAGACACGCAAAAGTATATACAGAGGAGATGGGAATATGCACATAAAAAAGTGTTTTGGAGAAATGCTGGAACAACCTGGCGGAGAATTTAAGGTTAGTATAGAAAAAGATAATAAAAATACAAAAAAACTGAGAAGTATTATGTTGGCAGTATCAGTTTTTTTGTTGTGTACAATTACAGGGTGTGATAGTCCGGATTATACTGCCTCCATAAAGGAATCATTTTCAAGTACAGATACAATGGCTCCCACGGATACCTCAGATGACATTGTTTCGACCGGTGAGGCGCTATCAGAAGAGGATGTTCTGGTAGATGTCAGCAGCCTTTCCATACCGGAATATAGTGGGACAGATTTCTATGTGGTCAATGACAATGTCCCTTTTTTCAATGAGAAAATAAAAGCTTATCCGGGGGACAGCTTTATTTATCTGTCGGAGCTGGATGAACTGGGGAGGTGTGGAACATGTGCAGGACTGTTCTCCTACATGACCCTGCCTGAGGAGGAAAGAGGAGAAATCGGACATATTAAGCCGAGCGGCTGGCACACGGCAAAGTACGATAAATCGGTTATACCGGATATGTATTTATACAACAGATGTCATCTTCTCATGTATGCTGTTTCAGGTATAAATGATGATACAAGAAATCTTATTACAGGAACAAGACAGCTGAATCTTGATATGCTGGAGCTTGAAAATCAGGTTTTAGATACTCTGAAGTATGATGAGAGTGTGAAACTGTTGTACAGGGTAACACCTATATTTGATGGGGATAATCTTGTTGCAAAGGGGGTATTGATGGAGGCGGCAAGCCTTGGAGATGGTGATGGGTTAAGCTTCTGCATGTTTATCTACAATGTACAGGATGGAATTGTAATAGATTATGCGACGGGTGACAGTCGGCTTGCGGATGATTCGCAGACTACACAGGAGATAACACAACAGAGTACCACAGAAGAGACAGCACAGGAGACAATGCAGTCAGGCGGGGGCTATGTTGCGAATATGAACACTAAGAAGTTTCATTATCCATCGTGTTCATCAGTCAGGCAGATAAATGCGGAAAACAGATGGGATTATACAGGAACGAGGGAAGAGCTTATAAGTATGGGATATGAGCCGTGCAGGAAATGTAATCCATGAGGAAGTGGGGAACAGCTTAAAGTATAGCTGCACTCTTATCTAACCTTTTTTCACTTTTTAATGTGTTTTTTGCATGTACTATCCTATAACAAACTGATAATATGAAGCCATGGTTGTAATAAGCAAAAACAATTTATGGAGGGATTATGAAGCAGTATACAAAACCATTATCACTGAGAAATGTTCAGGTAAATGACAAGTTCTGGAAGGAGAAGATGGAGCTTGTAAGAAAAGAGGTTATTCCATACCAGTGGGACGCATTGAATGACAAGGTGGAAGGCGCAGCACCGAGCTTCTGCATGAGAAATTTCAAGGTGGCGGGAAAAATTACGAAGGCTAGACGTGAGCTGGGTGATAAATATCAGGATAAGGTATGGCCTCTTGATACCTTTGAGACACTACCGCAGGACATGGAACATCCAGAGGACAGATTTTATGGCTTCCTGTTTCAGGACAGCGACTTTTCCAAGTGGATTGAGGCGGTCGCATATTCTCTTACGCAGCATCCGGATGAGGAGCTTGAGCGCATAGCGGATGGGGCAATCGACATAGTATGTGCGGCACAGCAGGATAACGGCTATCTTGATACATATTATATAATAAATGACATGTCGAAGGTGTTCACGAATCTCCGCGATAACCATGAGCTCTATTGCTTCGGGCATCTCACTGAGGGTGCGGTCGCATACTATGAGGCTACAGGAAAGGATAAGCTTTTGAACGCAGCGCGCAGATTTGCAGACTATGTATATGACTGCTTCGGTGAGGAAGAGGGAAAGAAGAAGGGCTATCCTGGCCATGAGATTGCCGAGATGGCGCTTATGAGACTGTACGATGTGACAGGTGAAGAAAAATACAGAAGGCTTGCAGAATTTTTTATAAACCAGAGAGGAACAAGACCGTATTATTTTGATGAGGAGCACCCTGAGGTTGTGAAGAAGGGACATGAGAATGAGCTCCGCCATTTTTACCATCAGGCGCACCTGCCTGTGCGCGTGCAGGATGAGGCATTAGGACATTCGGTGCGTGCAGTATATCTGTATTCCGGAATGGCAGATGTCGCGAGAGTGGATGATGATGACGCACTCTATGAGGCATGTCTTAAGTTGTGGAACAATATCACACAGAAGAAGATGTATGTGACAGGGGGAATCGGTGCGACGCATTTAGGTGAGGCATTTTCATTTAACTATGACCTGCCTAATGATACGGCTTACTCTGAAACCTGTGCAGCCATCGGTCTTGTGTTCTTTGCAAGAAGAATGCTTGAGATAAAGCCGGACAGAAGATTTTCAGATGTTATGGAAAGGGCGCTTTACAATACAGTCCTTGCAGGAATGGCGGCGGACGGAAAGAGCTTTTTCTATGTAAATCCATTGGAGGTATATCCGAAGGCATGTCATGAGGATGCCAGAAAATTTCATGTAAAACCAATCCGCCAGAAATGGTTCGGCTGCGCATGCTGCCCTCCTAACATTGCAAGGCTTTTAAGCTCACTTGCCATGTATGCATATACAGAGAATGAGGATACACTTTTTGCACACCTTTTCGTAGGAGGAAGTGTGAAAAAGGCTGTCAATGGAAAAGAGCTGAGCTTTGAAGTCACCACAGATATGCCATGGCAGGGAACCACGGTATACTCGTGCACCAATGAGCAGAGTGTACATGGAAGCCTTGCAATCCGCATACCGGAGTGGAGCAGAAGCTTCAAGGTGAGCGGTGTCACCGGAGAGCTTGATGAGAACAGCGTACAGCTTAGGGACGGATATTTATATATAGCGCATGACTGGAGGAAGGGGGATACAGTCAGGCTTGAACTCTCAATGGAGCCGGAATTTATTGCTGCCAACAATGAGGTACGCGAGGATATAAATAAGACGGCACTTCGCCGCGGACCGTTCATCTATTGTCTTGAGGAGGCAGACAACGGAACAGACCTTCATACCCTCAGCGTTTGCGCGGCAGCTAAGCCTGAGACGGTTATGATGAATATTGCCGGTACGGATGTGGCTGCGCTGCGGATTGATGGAAAGAAGCTGATTAACGTCTGCGATTCCCCGGACGTTGACGCAGAGACGAAAACTGCTCTGTTATATACCACGCTTAAAAAGCCTGAGTATAAGGATGTGAAATTGACGTATGTTCCGTATTATGCATGGAACAACCGAGGTGAGGGCGAGATGAGTGTGTGGGTAAACTATATATTATAATCACATACATTGTGATGAGGCGGTATGCGGCTATTAGGCTGCATGCCGCTTTTTATCATGCCGTTGAGAAATATGCTGTAAAACCGCAATTTCTACCCACTGATTAGCAATATATTGTTAGTAAACGATTTGACGATAATATAAAATATATTTTAATAGATAAGTCTGATATGTGAATTTACAGGAGCGGATATTTTTAATCGTGGATGGCGGTTTGCCAATGGATGGTCAGAGCCGCCTAAGAAATGGGGATTAGCATGGGTAAAAGGATTGCTGTTTTTTCTACGGCGTGGAATGCAGAGCTCATCGGAGAGTTTCTGCGTGGAATGAGCAGGCGGGCAAGAGAAACAGGCAACAGTCTATATATCTTTAACAACTATGGAGGCTTCCATGGTGAGAAGGAGTATAATGACTGTGAATACAATATCTTCGAGCTTGCTCTGAAGTCTAACTTTGACGGTGCCGTCATTATTTCCAACAATATTGCTTCAAGAGAGAGGGTGGTCAAGCTTGTAGGACAGCTTAAGGAAAGGAACATACCATGTATCAGTGTAGAGCAGGAAATAGACGGTGTGTGTATGGTGGGAACGGACAACTATGCGGCTATGGCGGATGTGGTTGAACACCTTATAGAGGTTCATAAGTGCAGGGTTTTTAACTATATCGGAGGTCCGGCAGCGAATATGGAGGCAATGCAGAGAAGGCAGGCTTTCTGTGATACTCTCAGGCGGCACGGAATAGAGCCTGAGACAAGGCGGATGGGAGATTATTCGTTCAATGAATCTGATGGTGAGAAGGCGTTTAATGATTTTGCAGACAGAGGATGCCTGCTGGCTGATGTGGTTGTGTGTGCCAATGATATGATGGCGATAGGGTTTATAAGCAAGTTAGAGCAGTGTGGCTATAAGGTGCCTGAGGATATGAGGGTTACAGGCTTTGACAATACGCTGAGGGCACAGAGCAATATTCCCGGACTTGCAAGCGTTAAGCGCTGCAATGAGGAACTTGGCAGGCAGTGTGTTGACAGTATGATTAGGATGCTGGCAGGTGGGATATATCCTAAAAATGAGTACAGCACACATGAATATGTACCAAATGAGAGCTGCGGCTGTGTACCGTATGTAGTGACAGAAAGGCACAGAAAAAAAGAGATATTTGATATCTTGTACACGAATGAGGAGATAAGGCGTAAGATTAATTATATGCAGACACGGCTTATGACAGCACCTTCTCTTGAAGATTTTGCAGTCAAGCTGTGGTGGGAACTTGACAATTTTAAGATTGATAATTTCTGTCTGCTCATAGACGAAAGTAAATATAAGGAAAATGGTGTGGAGCCGTCATACGGAATAGATGATGAAGCTGTTGCTGCAGACGCGCAGGAAGCACCATCATTGGAATATCCCGAAAATATGCTGCTTTTGCTCAATAAAAAAAGTACGGACAACAGACCTGTTTCATTTGTCACGTCTAAGCTTATACCTGATGGCTTTATTGATGAAAAAGAGAAATCACATATTATAGTGTTTATGCCGCTTCACCATAATGGGCGTCAGTTCGGATATTGTGTTATGGAGAATGGAATTGAATATATTGAGAATGGAAGCCTGTATTACTGGTTGAGTGTGTTAAATACAGCTCTTGAGACTATCAGGCAGAGCATCTGTATCCGTGAGCTTAATAAGAAGCTGGCACATCTTTACATGTATGATGTAATGACAGGAATTTACAACCGGTTTGCACTTCAACATGTAGGGGCAATATTATTTGAGAAAAATCGCAGAAAGGGCAGGCACACTCTGTTTCTGTTTGCTGATATGGATGGGCTTAAGAAGATAAATGATACCTATGGTCACGAGGTGGGGGATGCTGCTATCAAAGCGATGGCACTAATATTAAACGACGTGAAGCCTGATAGTTCGTTTTTCTGTCTTAGATATGGCGGTGATGAATTTCTGCTTATGGGAAGCTGTGATAATGAGGATGAGGCAGCGAATATTCAGAAGCAGATAGAAAAAAAGATAGATGCTTACAACAGCTCAGGCATGCTTCCTGCTGCATTATCGGCGAGTATAGGGCATATCATTTCGTCACCTGATGACCACAAAATGGTGATGGAGGATTATATCAGGACGGCGGATAAGATGATGTATAGGATTAAGCAGGAAAGAAAAAGAGAGAGGAGATAGTTAAATGAAAAAACAAGCTTTTAATCCATATCTACCATCATGGGAATATATTCCTGATGGAGAACCATATGTGTTTGGCGGCAGGGTATATATATATGGTTCACATGACATGTATAACGGACATGTATTTTGTCTTGGAGATTATGTATGCTGGTCTGCACCAATAGATAATCTTGGAGACTGGCATTATGAAGGCGTTATTTACAGGAAAACACAGGATCCGCTCAACTCCGATGGGAGAATGTGTCTGTATGCACCTGATGTGACAATAGGACCGGATGGTCGATACTATCTGTATTATGTGCTTGATAAGGTATCGGTCATTTCTGTAGCAGTGGCAGACAGACCACAGGGACCATACGCTTTTTACGGCTATGTCAGGGATAAGGATGGACGAAGAATTGGCGAAAGACCAGGTGATGAGCCGCAGTTTGATCCGGGAGTGCTCACGGAGGGTGACAGGACATATCTTTACACGGGATTTTGCAATGGAAATGATAAATCGCGTCACGGCTCTATGGGAATGGTACTCGATAAGGATATGCTCACAGTAATAACAGAACCTGTGTTTGTAGTACCGAGTGGCTCATACAGCGATGGCACAGGCTTTGAAGGGCATGAGTTTTTTGAAGCCTCATCAATAAGAAAAAAAGGCAGCCTATATTATTTTATATATTCTTCGGTTGTAATGCATGAATTGTGCTATGCGGTGAGCGATAATCCGTTGTCCGGTTTCAGATACGGAGGGGTGATTGTAAGCAACTGTGACATTGGTATTGATTCATATAAGCCTGCAGCTAAGCCGGCAGCATTCGGAGCAAATAATCACGGCAGCATTGTAGAGATAGAAGGTGAGTGGTATATATTCTATCACAGGCATACTAACAATACATGGTATTCAAGGCAGGGCTGTGCAGAGAAGCTAAGCTTTGATGGTGACAAGATAATTCAGGCAGAGATGACCTCATGCGGTCTTAACGATGGACCATTAAAGGGGGAGGGAGAGTATCCTTCATTTATTGCATGCAATATTTTTACAAACGATGAGCAGATGTATGTAGGAGGAGCCGGACATCCATATATTATGCAGGATGGCCGTGATGGAGATATTGAGCCGGCATATATTACAAACCTATGTGATGGTTCGGTTATCGGCTTCAAGTATTTTGACTGTAAGGGCATTACCGCATTTGGAATTAAGACCAGAGGCTATGCTCATGGAAATGTTAAAATAAAGACTACATGGGATGGGGATGTGCTTTCAAGTATTCCAATTGATAATGCGAATATATGGGAGTATAACGAGATAAAAATTACGATACCCGATGGTGTACATTCGATATATCTGGAATATTCAGGTACAGGAGCAGCAGATTTGAAGTCATTTACTTTTGTGTGCTGATACGGAAATATAAGATAACAGGGATGTATGAATCTTCAATAGTGTGGATTCATACATCCCTGTTTAATATTAAGGCTGGTGCAGAAACATCCGAAGCTATTTTACTGTATCCTTTACATCCGAAAACAACTGCATATCCTCAGGAGTGAGCCTGACATTTGTGGAAAAACTGCGTCCATCTGCGGTTGTAATATTAACCTCTATAATTGTACCTTCCTTTATGACATCGCTTCCTGATACTGCGCGAAGGAACATCGGAAACTTCGGATGGGCTGCCGTGAAACGGTCCCATGATGATTTTAACTGGAATAATTTGGCTGGATTCATTTTTTATCTCCTTAAATGACTATTGATATATTGTGTGTTATTGCAGGGGGCAGAATGTGGTGCCGGTTATTTTGCATTATATCAGTGTCAATTAGAAACACCTATTTAGCAGCGCCTCTTAAAATACATTTTTAATATACACTATGTTGGCATAAAATAATTTATCGTATATAATTATTAAAAAATGTGTGTTCATGTTTTAACATTGTACTACATGCAGCA
Source organism: Eubacterium sp. (assembly GCA_003486385.1). Classification (GTDB taxonomy): domain Bacteria; phylum Bacillota; class Clostridia; order Lachnospirales; family Lachnospiraceae; genus CAG-882. The sequence goes on from DNFT01000048.1 coordinate 17,575, forward strand.
TGGTATTACCTGCAAAAAATGGCATTGATAAAATATACAGAATTATGTTGGAAAACATATTCCGATATAGTAGAATGATTTTATCATAGAAGCAGAAAATGGTCAAATTAAGAATATATAAAAAATGAAATGGTATGATGTTGAGGTCAAAACATGGTAATTTAATACACGAGTGTATAACGTATTATATTTATGCATACCAGCTCCATTGTCCGAAGCAAGATGTTCTAAGAACTCTGATATGGGTTATTGTATACATTCGCCACCGAAGCAAAGCATACATCCGTGTATGCA
>DNFT01000083.1 GCA_003486385.1 Eubacterium sp.
CCTCAATCATCTGATTTGCCTGTATCTCATCCATTTCATCTGAATAAGTATCCATGCTCCTGCCAAGAACATGATCAAATTCATCAAGGACATCCGTCATCAATCCCTTATCAATCCGACTTTTACACTCTGCAATCAGCACAGCAGGGATTCCATAAAATGCTTCTGCAATACTTCCTGTAATTGCTCCAAGTGTATCCGTATCTCCACCAAGTGATACTGCATTACGCACTGCGTCCTCAAAATCCTTGGATTCCAGAAATGCGATGATTGCCTCTGGTACTGTTCTCTGACATGTCTCATCCATGTGATATTCAGGTCTGATCTCATCAAGTGTTCTATCAAGATTATAGTTAAACTCCCTCTCTATATACTCTTTGATTTCTTCTTTTGAAGAGCCATTCCTTGCCATGTATATTGCACTTGCAGTTGCCTCTGCGCCCTTTATACCTTCTGGATGATTATGTGTCGCATTCGCTGTAGCTCTAGCTACCTCTCTGATTCTTTCCATCGAGTCATAAAGCCAGCCTACAGCTGACACTCTCATGGCTGAACCATTTCCATAGCTTCCGTATGGTTTCGGATTATTTTCTTTAAGCCAATGTCTGAAGTTTCCACCATAACCTGCATGTGGATATCTTTTTCCCCAATCCTGCATATTGGATGCTACCGCATCTTCAATTTCCTTTACTGCAGCTTCCGGTCCGACTGCCAGGAGAGCTTCTCCAACTGCTATTGTCATAACGGAATCATCTGTAAAGCCACAGCCTTTACTAAACAACTCAAAGTTCTTTGTCTTATCTCCTCTGTCAAATTCAAACGGACTTCCTATAATATCTCCTAATATTGCTCCGTACATATATGCCTCCAATCCCCGAATTACTCCGGCAACTCTCTTTCTTTGTTACAATATAAGTATAGTTGAAAGGCATCTTCATATGGTCGCTGTTCGGGCGACACTTTTAAGATAAAAAACAAACGCCGATACTATGTGAGTACCGACGTAAAAATTTGAACAAATCAATATTTACTTGTAAACTCTTCATAGAAAATATCTTCTTCATCCGCTGTTGTATCCTTATCTATGAATTCCTGCAAGTCTTTTTTCATATTATCAAATACTTCATGACTATGACTTTTATTACAAAAAGCTGTATGCATCATACATCCATATACTCCACATGTAATTGCATCATATCTTTCACATCTTTCCAAGGTTATCCTACACGATTCTTTATATTCCTCATCTGCAATAATCGTGCCACCCTCACTGCCAATAGAATTCGGTTTATATATGTCATCCCACATATCAATCTTGCTCCTATACTCCAAGAATTTCATTCGTATACTTAAATAATGTCACATTCAGCTGCATAATATCATACTGCTTATCTATAATAGCCTTCTGCACGATCAGATCCACCTTACTACTTGGGCTAAATGCCCAGTCTGCTCTGGCAAGTAAGTCTTTCGACTGTTCTAGATCAAGCTTCAGTGCAATACAGAGTGCCATCACAGTCTTCTTCTTTGGATGATAATTCTGGTCACATTGAATCTTTGAAAAATGTTTTCTATCAAGGTTTGCCCGTTTCCACACATCCTTATTATCAAGATGCGATTCGTCGATCAGCTCAAATAATTTATCATGAAATGAAACGCCAATATTTGCAAGCTGGTCTTCCAAAGAAATGTCTGCTGACAGCATACAAGGCTCTGCTAACCCTATATCTTCCTCAAGTGGATAGTTATCTTCTGCTTCTCTTTGAAGCATTTCCTCATAGAACGCTTCCTCTGGCAATTCTCTCATGCGAGCGTTGCTTCTGCTTCGCACCGGATATTCTTTTCTATGACTTTCCTTGACATAATTAGCATCTATGTAGGAATCAATATCACCTACAATCTGACCGGATAGCTGAAAAGACCTTTTATCAAACACTACCAATATAATTTCAATTTCATTTTTGGTAAGAAACTGGCTGAATACTGACACAGCAATCTGCAATGCCTTATCCTTCGGAAATCCATATACTCCTGTCGAAATTAATGGAAATGCAATGCTATCGCACTTAAGTTCCAATGCTTTTTGCAATGATTTACGATAGCAGTCCTCCAGAATTTCAAATTCATGATGCAATCCATCCGTCCATACCGGTCCTACTGTATGAATAATATATTTTGCCTTTAGGTTATATGCACCAGTGACAGCAATATCACCTCTTGCAATTTTGCCGATGTTCGCTCTTTCTGCGAGAAGCTTTTCTTTGCCTGCTGCCTCATATATTGCTAAGTCCGTGCCACTTGCACATATCGGATTTGGATTAGCAGTATTTACGATTACATCTGCTTTTACCTTTGTTATATCGTTTCTGACAATCTTAAATGACATTGCGGCACCTCCTTATTTTCATAACGGTAAGTTCAAATGACAATAAATGATATCATCCTCATCATCAACAATTGCCCCCATTTTTTTGAACAAACCTTTGCTTCTTTCATTGCTACTATCAATTCTTATATTAATTCTATAGTAGCCCATAATCTCATATATCCAATTTAAAAACTGCTCTAATAGAACAGCTCCATAACCTTGTCCTTGATATTTCTTAACGATTACAATAGCAAGTTCTGGAATGCTTTTATCCACACTCTGTAAAGCTACTCTGCCAAGTAAATCACCATTTTTCAGGAATACAGAAAAATTAATATCCGTTTCATCTTCAAGCATATTTTCCCAATAAACCTTTATCCCTATATCTGGATCAACTTTATATAATTTCCCGAAAAGGTACTCTGCTTCAGCTACATCCCTAAACAACTCTTTATCATTTTCTGATACACGCCTAATATCAAATTCTTCTGAATGAAATTCTTGCTCCAACCTTACTTCCCTCTTCCGTCAAAATATATATATGTTTACATCCTTTTCAGTGAAATGCAACAATATTTTTCAGAAACTCATTACATTATAATTCAGTATATGATATCCGATATTCAAACAATCTCATTCTCTTATCATTATGCACTCTTGAAATTAGTTCCTTTGTTGGATTGTTCAAACAAATAATCCCATACACTTTTTTACCTTTGAATTTTTCACTTTTCTCAAACCATTCAAGGTACTGTGCTGTCTGTTCGTAGGCATCATCATAGCCACTGTCCTTCTTCAATTCGACTACATATAAATTTCCTGCAGTATCTTCACACAATAAATCAAGTCTTCCAACTGGAATAATATATTGCCGACCATACTCACCTTTACGTTTATACACTTTAAGGTTCATACCAAATACAGGCATACCACTTTCTATTCTTACAGTAAGCTCATCTTCTAACAGCTTTTCATTAGAGAACTGCTGCCGTTTTACACCAATGTCTATTGTAACTTTCTCGGTACTGTCGGTGTCATCAATATCTGGTTCAGCTGCCACATCACACTTCTTCAATCTCGCATTGTGATTATCCAACTTTTTCACTCTGTCGCGAATGGCTTTAGCAAAGTCCAGAGTCTGATAATTAGCCAGTAACTCATTTAATCCGTTTCTGAATATCTTCAACAGATGGCAGTTGCTTTTCCAGATTATCCGGCAAACTACTGGTTATTTTGTATTCGCTTACACCAATCGGCTTTGAAATATCCTTGAGCGAATATTCTGCGACCACATTATTTTTGCTTTTGCACAGAAGCAAACCAATGGACGGATTATCCTGCTCTTTTTTCAAAATGCCGTCCACGGCTGACAGATAAAAGTTTAGCTGACCAGCATATTCCGGCTTAAAGTCGCCGGTTTTCAATTCGATAACTACATAACAGCGAAGATTCAGGTTATAGAACAACAAATCAATGTAAAAATCATCACCGCCTACATTCAGGTGATACTGGTTTCCCAGAAATGCAAACCCTGTTCCAAGCTCCAGAAGGAGCTTTGTGACGTCCCGAACCAGTGCCTGCTCAATATCCCGTTCGAGCATATCCTCCCGGAAAGGAATAAAATCAAATACATATGGATCTTTCATTGTCTGCGCTGCAAGTTCACTTTGCGGAGACGGTAAGCGGTGATCAAAATTTGTGACCTTATCTGCCAGAACCTGTCTCTGATACAAGTTGCTTTCAATCTGATGGACAAGAACATTTCGAGACCAGCCGTTTTCCGCTGACTTTTTAATATACCATTTGCGTTCATCCATATCAGCGACCTTATCCAGAAGAACTATATTGTGACCCCATGGAATTTGTGCAACAACCTGTTGCACAAATTCTCGGTCTGGATAAATCTCTGCGAATTTTGCCATATACTTCAAATTACGAACAGAATATCCTTTGCTTTCTGGAAAAGCAATCCGAATATCTGCAGCAAGGTTATCAATAAACTTATTTCCCCATGATTTATGTTCATTGATTACGCAACCAATATCATAATAGAGAAGCAGCATATCTGCATTCACATGAACTGCCGCACGATATTGTGCCGCAGTAATTTCAATTTTAATATTCTCAATAATGGAAAGATACTCAGCCGTATTCACTAACATGCTCATCGCCTCGCTTTCACATAATTCCTATCATTATTTTCTCTATAATAAGATGCTCATACACAATTTTTTAATAATTCAGGTAACCACATGAGCACAGATACAACAACATCAGCCATCCAGCAACACCGACATCAATTCATTGACCTTCTTGTACACTCTTAGTTTTTTGGCATATATGGAAAGATTTTGCAAATTTTTCTTCTCATCCTTTGCATAAGCGTTCAATGCCTTACTAAATATTTCATGATCAAGCCTTGAACGATATTTGAAGCAATCACAAATCGTACGCTCTCGATCATATACGGAGAGCTTAACCCCGTAAAAATCATCCGTTACTCTCCCCAGTTCATATATTTCTGGTTGAACATAATACGTTTGCAAAGCCAGTACATCTACATCCAGTTTTGTCCGGGACATAGATCTCGGTACAGCAATAGACCATTTACGAGGTGCAAAGTCACTATAGCCATAATGAAAAAGAGCCGATTCCACACAAATAATTGCCTTTGGGATCAATGCTGCAATAAGCTGTTCTTCAGAAGATGTGTTCCCATCGGCAAGTTGATAGTATCCGTGCCGAATGCGTTCAAGGTATCCGGTGTTGCAAAGATTCACAATGTCAACAGCGGGTATGCCAGCTGCAACAAAATCTGATGTTTTTGCAATACCGCCCTTTTCTATAATTACCTGTTTTGAAAGAGTTTTCTTATCCACGTATTCACCAACTTTTTATTAAAAACCACACACACTCAATCCACTTTTGTGCTTGTATTTTATTATATCATTCAAATTGAATTAATCAATAATTTCACGCACAATTTTATAATTTCTGTGTATGAAATTTTTAATCAAATGCGTTTCTCCGTCAAAACTGCTTTTGCATGATCAATGATCATGTCAACGCAACGGAAGTGGTTTACTGTTTCAATCACACCAACGGCAAAAACATCAACACGTTTAAAGCTCGGTTTCTGTCCTTTTTGCTGACACAGGAAATACTGCTTCTGGATACAGGAAGCCGGACTCCATCGAAAATGAAGTCCGGCAAGATATTATCATATATACGATTTGTTCCAACACAATTTCCTCTGCCCAATTGTGGATATTGTTCATGGCTCGAATTCAGGCCATCTGTTCTGCTGCTTTCAGTTCCTCAGTTACACCCTCAGCGCCCTTCATCTGCTCAACAATCAGGGACAAACGCTCCTGTGCCTGCTCGTTCAAATCGGCAAGATAAGTCCAGAGCTGCCCTTCCAGAACCAGATCGTTAAATCTCATAGGGCTATGCTCTTCAGATACTCTCTGTGCAGCTGCCCATATTTCCCGATAGGGCGTTCCTCATTTGGAAGCTTCAGATCCGGGATGTAGTAATCACCAGCCAGCACATAGTCCATATTGTTGATACTCTTTTTGTTTTTCATAAAGGCTTTTAATGCCTTCCCGGAAAATATCAGATTCCATTGCATAATCACCGTTTGCCAGTAAATATCCAAACATCCGGATTACTTCCTTCTGTGCATAATCTTTATTACTCAGCCTGATGGTCCAGCGACATCCGCCTTTTGTTTTCTGCATTATACCGACCTACCTTTTGTTCATTTGATGAGTTGCCAGAAGCTCATAGCCTTTGGCATTCAGTCTGATATCCTCAAGATAAGCTGCATTTTCTCTTGCATTTCCAAATCTTCTCATAATGATTGCTCCGCCACCTACATAAAGAATGTTGGAATAAGCAAGGTCAAACCCACTCTCTTCAAGCATACCTTCTATATCCGTTGCAAATGCTTTCAGCTTCGATATGATAATCTCTTTAACATCCTCAGGAATTACCACATCCTTACCAAGTATGAAATTCTACACCACACTTTCCGGAACTCTACCACCTGTAGCCTCTGCAATAGCCGCGTTGATTTCCTGAAACAGGGTAATTATGGAGTTGGGTACGGTGACGCATTTATCCGGTTGCACCTTTCTCTCGTCAATAAAGATGATATCCTTGGTCCAAGAACCGATATCCGCTACAACATATCGCCATGCATGTTGCCCATACAGTCTGCCACCGCCGCAAAACACTGCGGAAAACAATATACATTTTCAATTGTTATGATATAATCCTCATCTTCAAACTCGATAAAATGTGGACCACTTCGTTTCAAATACGCTACTAGCTTCGCCTGTTCCTTGCCAAATCGCTAAAAGGAAGAAATCCTCATCCGCTGTCTTATCCTCGTGAACTGTCTTACGCTCCCCACCAATGCAGTAATAACTGCCATCATAATAAAAGCTGTTCTCTGCTACCGGTGATCTACCGTTACACCTCACTACTCCATTACCAAAAATGTGATGTTTGGTCTTCATAAGCGAAAACCCATGATCAATGCCGATTACAACCGACTTGTCCTGTGAATTATTTTCTTCGTACATACTCTGTACCTGCCTTTCTGCCCTGCGGGTGTTTTATTTTGTAGGTATAGAATATAAAAAATCCACCCCACCTACATTGAATGTAAATTGAGTGGTAATTGAGTGGTAATTGAGAGAAAATTGAATTCATAATTTACATTATGAGAAGTTCGCCGATGGAACCGTAAAATGTATCGAGGAAGAAATACCGTTTGAAGTGCCGGAGGGGTGGGAATGGTGTAGGTTAAATTCTATTGCAACATTTGAACTGGGAAAAACATTAGACACAGCAAAAACACAGGCACTTATAAACCTTACCTAAGAAGCGTGAATGTTCGCTGGAATAGTATTGATTTAAATGATATTAACTGTATGAAATTTGCCCCCAATGAATTATCACGCTATTCTATCACAAAAGGTGATTTACTTATTTGTGAAGGTGGCGATGTTGGCAGAAGTTGTGTGTGGGAAAAGGACGAAGAAATGTATTACCAAAATGCATTGCATAGAGTACGCTTCTATATGAATATAAATTCTTATTTCTATATGTACATTATGATGTATTACGCAAATTCGGGAAAGTTACAAGAAGTATGCAAGGGGGTTACAATTAAGCATCTTACACGAACAACATTACTTTGTTTTTATCACACCTAATTTTTTATCACAATTTCTATATGAGGGAAAAGCTGTAAATCCCGGTCTAGAGATAAAGTTTCTCGTCTCATCATAATACACACTCAATAATCCTGTTAAAATGAATTGAAATCCTATATGTTGCTCTTCATCTGTATGCCTGAAGAATAAGTATTCGGCTTTTGCTCCTATTTTCGGACGCTTTTTAAAAATACTCCATTTACTTAATGCTCCAATATATCCTATCAGATCGTCAAAATCGGATGAGATCCGGAGTCCGTTTCTGCCGGCAGGTTTAACTCAACAAAACCGGATTCAGATGATTGTTCCAGTACTTCCTCACGAATGATTCGAAGCCAGTATAAATATGCATGACGGCTACTGAGTCCACTCTGTTTGCAATACTCATCTACTGTCAGATTGGTATTGTTACGATCCTGAATGATGGTTTTCCATTGTTGAATGTTATAATTTCGTTTTGCTAAACGTGTATCCATTTGGAATGTCCTCCTCGGTTTAAAAAAATGAAAAAGTTGTAAACTTTTTCATTTTTTCAATTATCTCAACCGAGAGGTGTTTACTCAAGGTGGAGTTATTTACTTGATACTATTTCAGAATATTATACCATAAAAAATGGCGAAGTGCTTATCGTAACACTCCGCCGAAAGCCTAACCGGTTTGAGCAAAAATGCTTGGTTAGGTCTGCTTTACTATTTTATGCAGTTCTGCTGCATTTATACACTTAAATGTGCTTTCCAATCCGCTGGAAGATTCATTGCTGTAAGACTGACTACACCAATATTATTTTGAATCAGCTTATCAAAAGCATCTACAAATACTGTCCACTCAACATCGGATGAACGCAGATACTTCATCGCCAGTAGGATTTGATACAAACCATTATGTACCGGCAGTGGTGTGACTTTATCTACATCGAGAATTTCCGGTGCAGTATGTATGGTTCGATTATAAATTCTGGAATTATGAGCACACATATTACGCAATACAGAAACACCCTGTATCCATGAAGCAAGCATTTTCTGTGATGGATTTACCAAATTTCCTTTTTTTGATTTATATTGGTAATTAGCCGCTAATATAGAATACGAGCTTCCAGTACCTGTTTTCAAATTCTTAATTATCTTCGATAGCGTACCAAATGAAAGAACTTCAACAGCTGCCCATACAGGCACCTCTCCATCATGATTGTCGAAATTATGTTTGATAAACACATCATTAGAGCGAGCAATTTCTGATGCTACAGTGGACATATTCTGCCAATACAGTTTTTTCTCTTTAAAAATCGATGAATCCTGCAAGACAAGTGGTTCTCCGTGTATAAGCAACGCTTCCACTAATCGTACCCTCAAAGCCACCTCGATCTTAGAAATCATTGAAAAAATTAAAACAGACAATTCCTGATCAAATTGATACAACTTTAAAATATCTTCAAACTTTGTTCCCGGAACATACTTCTTTGTAGCATTATCATATAATTGAAATGAGTATCCGCGCAAACGATAAAACCCAACTGCCTTTAATGCCTTTTCTACATCCTCACGAGAAGTAATTACCATTCCTGCATCAATATATGATTGTACCTGCTGTGCTATTGTTAATATTTGTTTTGGATATTGATACATAAAACACCCCATAAATAAAAAGCCCCACCGGGTTGCGCATGAAAATCAGAGGCGTGGTGGGTTCTGTTATTATCATTATACAACTTTTATTGCGACTGTCAAGATTCCTTTTTCAAAAAAGAATACAAGCTCCCACTATTTCTTGCAGTACATACCTTTTACACGAAGTGTAACAGGTATGTACTGCATTGTCAATTATCTATAAATCAATTCGTTCAACACAATTTCCTCTGCACGATTATGGATACTGCCCATTCTCTGAATCCATTCACACTGATTATCCGCTTTCATTTTCTCAGTTACAGACTCAGCTTTTTGCATCTGACCGATGATGGTCTGTAATCTCGCCTGAGCCTGCTCGTTTATGTCTGTAAGGTAAGTCCAGAGCTGGCAGCTCAGCACCAAATCATTAAACAATATTGGATTATTCTCCCTTAAATACTCTCGATGCATACGCCCATACTTTCCAATAGGACGTTCTTCCTCCAGTAACTTCAAATCCAGTATGTAATAATCCCCAACCAATACATAATCAATTCCATTTTTCGTAATTCTTTCTTTAATCGTATTTAACCTCTTTCACAACATATTTATCATAGCTTGACTTCATTTGTCGTAAAAGTGTCGTAAATTCAAGTCGGATTTTGAAGTTTCTCAATCATCTGTCGAAAAACATTCATAGGAAGTACACAATCTTCATCAAGATGCTTTTCTAACTTTATCCAATCTAAGTGCTCATCCATTACATAGTTTTTAACATCGTCAGAAACATTTACTCCAATCACCTCTAACACAGCTATTCGTAATGCAATCTCCAAAACATAAAATGCATACAAATTTACTATGTTATCATCATGTATCTTATCAACATTATCAAAGGGCCAATTGTTCCACTTATTTCGGTTACAAACACGAAATTTTCTGTAATTGTCCTCAAATCTGCTGTCTTTGTACAGTCCGTCATCACCGCCTCCTGCCTTAATGATGGTAGACCATTTTCTATCATTTTATAGAACATGTATTTACTCCCGTCTTTAAAATGTATATCATTATATTTTCTCAAAGCGCAAATTTTTCACTTTGAATCACGATTAATATACAATTCTAAAATAATCCAGATACGCCTTATACTTATCCTGTGCGGTCAGACAGGTATCTGTCAGATAGCCTTTTTCATTGTTCCATTCTTTCAATCCACGATAATAGAACATCTTCAGATTATCCTCGATGATAAACGGAACGATATTATATTTCAGACATTCCTTGAACATAATTAATCTGCCCACACGACCATTGCCGTCCTGAAATGGATGGATACGCTCAAACTTCACATGGAAATCCAAAATATCCTCAAAAGTCTTTTCTTCTTTTTCGTTGTACTCTGTCAGCAGAGTTTTCATTTTATCGGCAACTTCTTCCGGAAGTGCTGTATCCATACCACCGACTTCATTGGGTATCTTTTTATAATCTCCTAAGGCAAACCAATCTTTTCTGGAATCACTGGTACCGCTCTTCAATATCAGATGAAGTTCTTTGATAAACTTCTCTGTCAGAGCTGCCTTTGCATTATCAATAATCATATCAATACAGCGGAAGTGATTTGCTGTTTCAATCACATCGTCCACATTCAGCACACCTTTTTCTACACCGATGGTGTTGGTTTCAAAGATATATCTGGTCTGATCGTGGGTCAGGCGGCTGCCTTCAATATGATTGGAGTTATATGTCAAATCAATCTGTGTCTTATGATAAATACCACCGGAATACTTACTTGCCTTCTGCTCCTGCAAAATATCCAGCAATGTAACTGGCTGCTCTTTCTTTTTATTGGAACGCTCCGGCTTTTCTGCATTTTCGGGAATGTTCCATGTCTTGCCGGTAAGAAACGCACCGTTTACTCGTCCCTGGGCACAGTAATTTCTGACACTGCGTTCCGACACATCCCATTTTTTCGCTATTTCAGTAACTGAAAGGTATCGCATCTGCTCTCCCCCGTTATAAATCGAATCTAAATTTATACTTTACTATGATATAGTATACTACATTATCGGCAAAATATCAAATATTCGCAAGTGATATTTTTCTTTATTTTTGCCGTTTCCGGTATTTTTATTATTTCTTATCAACAATTGTTGTGCATAGAACGGCAATATATACAATAAAACAAATGCTCAAATAAAGCATCACCACCCCTACTGGGATTTGGATACATAACTCTAAAATATCCTTTACTATAGTAATCAATACAACTATTCCTACCACGAATGTTGCCTTTGTTGCAAAAAAATTCATCTCAGCTTCTTTTTTCTCTTTTTATGTTTCCGGTTTCTTTCATTCGTCATAACGTGTCCTCCATATAAAATATTTTCATCTACTTTTATCATAAATATGAATATACCGTTTTTATTTTAGTATATTTTGGAAATATTCTTTTAATAAATCTTTATGTTTAAAATAAGATTCCAATACATAACATAGAAACTGTTCATCTTTTTGCGGCAAATCATTTCCGTTTTCATCTTTCCTTAATACCTCGCATCTATAGTCGAAAGGAATTCTTGAATTATCAATTTTGAAAGATTTCATTCTTGTTTTTATCAGTTACATATTTTCTTATAATAGGTTTGATATCTCCATATACATCAAGATAATCCTCAAGATACATGCTATGCAAAGCATTATGAACATCATTCATAAATTTTCATTTCCATACAATGAGGTTACAACCTTTGCTACTTCATTCATCACACAAGGTCTATACTGTATTTCCGATGTGCTTAAGGTCTGTTGTACCTGTTGATTCAGCTTTGACTTATTTACGGAATCCACCTTCGATACACTAACTTTCTTTTCTACATTTTGTTTTTCTTCTTTCTTCTGCGCATCTTTTGGGACAGCAATTGTACATCTTCTCGAAACAGATATACTTTTTCCACCCTCTTCTCGTATGAACTCGCCTACTTTATCATAGCCTTTATCCGATGATATAATCACATACTCAGTCTTTTTATTAGCATTTTTTCCAACCAAAAATCCAAGATACGCAATTAAATGTTTATCTAACGGTTGGTCTCCCACTGGGACTTTTTTTATATCAAGTTCCGCCTTACCATGGTTTGTAAAAATATCAAGAGTTGTATTTTTAGAATTATCCGTGTAAAACAAATGAATATAATCAGTATTCGAGAGATTTTCACATCCCTTAAGACCGTTCTTTCCATCATTTTCATAATCTATCAAATAATGTGTCTCCATAATAATCACCCTCTTCTAAATACAATTATTCAAAATAATATTATCACATACACCTGCTTTTTTCCGCAAAAAAACGCCCCAGCCTAAGCCAGAGCGTTGCCTATCTTCCATTTTAAATTACCTTAAACATCTTCTGCGACATCGTTTTCTCTTTCTTCTGCTCAACCTCTGCCTGTGCCTTTCTAAACTCTTCCATTCGTTTCAATTTCCTAATAGCAGATGAGGCACTGAATGAAGTGAAGGGAAATGGACGGAACCAGCATGTGATCCGAGAGGTAAAAATAAAAAAGACTGATAAGCAGTAGCTTTTATAGTTCAGCAATGCTTATCAGTCCGCCGTATCCTATATGTTTATTTCAGCTTGAACTGTGATACCAGATCGTTCATCGTTGTGGCCTGTGCCGACAATTCCTGACTTGTGGCTGATGTTTCCTCTGCTGTTGCGGAATTGGTCTGTACAACTTCCGATATCTGATTAATTCCCTGCTCAACCTGCAGCATCGCCGATGACTGCTCTTTGGATATTTCACTCAATTCCTGAGATGACTTGGCGATTGCTTTAATACCACTGATAATTGACGCAATTGATACGGATGCACGTTGTGCCGCTCTGTTACCTGCCTCTACTTCGGCAAGAGAGCCTTCGATCAGCTGGCGGGTATCTACAGCTGATCGCGTACTTTGTTCTGCCAGCTTACGGATTTGGTTTGCTACAACGGCAAATCCCCTGCCGGCCTCTCCTGCTCTTGCAGCTTCAATAGAAGCATTTAATGATAAAAGATTCGTCTGGCTTGCAATGTCTTCAATTTCTGAAATAATATTACCGATATTCTGTGAAGCTTCATTAATTCTGTTCATTGCATCCATCATGGATTCCATTTCACTGCGGCTGTGGTCGGCTTCATCTGCATACTTACTTGCTTGCTGATAAGAAGCTTCGGTATTTTGTGAAGTCTTGGTAACCCCTTCTGAAATACTCGCAATAGTTGCCTGCAATTCTTGTACAGATGCAGACTGGTCAGTAGCACCCTCTGCCAATGACTGGGCAGCCTGTGCAAGGTTGTTGGAGCCTGCTGATACCTGGTCGGAAGCGTTATTGATCTGCCTGAGAGTATCATTCATCTGATTATTCATCTGTCTGAGCGTTGCGATAATACTTGCATATTCTCCGACATATTTATCCGGATATTTTGAAGTAACCGTATAATTGCCGCTTGCCATTTCTGTCAGACAGTAGTCGATATCCTCAATAATCAGCTTCAGGCTATGTGACATATCAGCTGCCGTTTTTGCCATTTCACTAACCTCATCCTTAGAATCTACCTCAGGGAACTTCGTAGACAAATCACCCTGTTCAAAGGTAACAAGACGCTGCTTCAGTGCATTGATAGGTTCTGCGATTCCCTTTGCTATGAATCTTCCAAATCTGACGGATATGCTGAAGGAAACGATCAGCATAATGACAACTACTACTACCAGTATGCTGCTTGTGATGTTAAGGATATTGTCTAAAGAATCACCTTTGGATGTTTTAGTATTCAGCAGCTCATATATTAGTCCTTCTATTTCTTCATAAGCAGGGGCAAGCTCATTCATTGCCTTATACTGCGCCTGCTGACGAGAGCTTTCATCGTTCACATTCTTACCTAACTCAATGATCTCTTCATTAAGCTTCCAGTACACCGTCAGCTTGTCGTTGATGGTCTGGCATGTATTTCTGCTTTCATCAGTGACCAGTTTGTCTTCCACTGCTTCCCACAAGGAAATAAATTCATCCTTATCATCGTTGTATTGACTGATCATATCATTGATTTCATCCTGGGTATCATAACCAACAATACCTCTTGTGTCACCCCGGGAATCTGTGAACTTAATCATCGCCCGTCCAATGTCACCCTGTGGAAAACCATAATACCGCAATGCATATGTATATCTATTTGAAATTATGAGTAATACAATAACTGCTGCAATTACAGCTATGCTGTTGATAATGGTCGTGATAATGAAACCTGTTATGAGCCGTTTTTCAATTCGCATTTCATTGATTTTTTTCATACTGGATTATCCCTTTCAGTTATTCATATTTACTTACATAATAAGTATACTGTGCAATAATTATATATCACTATGCCTTTATTATCAATACGAGGATACCTTTTCAATCACTGTAAAAATACAGAAAATCCGGGCGGATGAGGCTGTTTTTTTTGTGCAAAATAACGAAAAGAAGATGCCCAGAATATATTGACGAAGAAAAAATAATTTGATATGACTAAAAAGTTACAGTGCGACAAAGAGAATAGGGATGGTTATAGCTATGAGTCAGGATATATTTACGTTATTTGAAGGAATGACAACAGAACATCTGATGGAAATTATTTCAGAGAGCAAGGATGACTTTCTTTATATATTTGACATACATAATAACAAAATAGAGATTTTCAAGTCAGTGTGAACCGGTTTAAGATATTCAACAGGTTTCTGAACAATGCTCTGAACGATGTCATGCCTGCAGTATATGAGGAGAATCGTGAGATACTTATGAGGTATCTGTCCAATGCAGCCTCAGGAAAAGAAAAATTTCATAAATGATAAGGACATTGGCACTGTCTTCTGAATCCAGTGGAATAATAGCATCTCGGATAATCCGGGAGGAAAGAATTACAAAATCTGATTTTTGTGTCCACTCTATTTAATTCTGCAAAAATTCGTACGAAGGTTCCATCGGTCTTCTATCAGAAAATCCGTACAGATTATTATCTCCCTGCATTTTGTTGATAATAATATTGTGTTTATTCGGTTTTGCGTATACAATAGTAATTATAATTTTTAGGAGAATATTATGGACTATATATCAGTAAAAGAGGCCGCGATAAAATTTGAATTGTCAGAAAGACGTGTCCAGAAGCTCTGCGAAACCAATAGAATCGATGGCTGCAAAATGGTAAGTGGTGTTTGGCTGATCCCCTCTGATTCCACGAAGCCCGTTGACGAAAGGTTATCCGATATTCCAGATTCAGATGAATATCTGACTTTAAAAGAATTATGTGATGAATTATCTATCTCAACTGCTACGGGGAGGAATTGGATTAAACTCGGTAAAATAACCCCAGAGTATACCGAAAAAAAGACTCCGTATTTTTCAAAAAAATATATGAAAAGTCTGCATGCTGAACTTCAGTCCGGCAAAAACAAAGCCTTAAAAAGCCGAAGGAACAAAAAGTTTGTATCCGGAAATTCACTATACAATTCCTATGTTTCCGAACAATGTAAAAACATACCTGCCCTGCAAAAGCTGTTAGCGTCGGCTTCAGGCAATAACATTGTCTTAGATATTTCAACAATTCAGTTATTGGTTGCCGACTGTGCATTACATTTATTTTTGTCTAAAAACAATACACATATAAATGCGAATACTAATCTCCTGCTTGGATTCCTTGTAAATGAGCTTTCAATAGGAGAATATGACTGTTTGATTTCGGATCTGATTGATGACACTGATTCAGCTATAAGCTTTTGTAAAGAAAATCCTTTATTATTTAATATGGAGTATATTTATGAGGCTGATGAAGATGTACTTGGTCTTATTTACATTTCCTGCAAAAATATAGGAAACAGAAAAGCTACCGGTTCCTACTATACATCAACAAAGGTTGTAAAAAATCTTATTAGCAGGCTTTCTTTCCAAGAACCGGTGAAAGTACTGGATCCTTGCTGTGGAACCGGAAATTTCCTATTACAGCTGCCTGATGTTCTTCCATTTGATTCGATATATGGGAACGATATTGATGCAGCAAGTGTAAAAATCACCAGGCTAAATATGGCATTAAAATATAATGTTCCTGTCGCAGCAATTTACGAACATATAACAGGACAAGATTATTTAACCGACTATGCCGAAAAGGATTTTCAGTACATTATCGGTAATCCGCCCTGGGGATACGATTTTTCGGAGGAAGAAAAATCACACCTTAGAACTATATATAAATCCGCCACAGGAAAAAACATAGAATCGTATGATGTTTTTATTGAACAGGCACTTAATCATCTTACAGATAACGGTCATTTAGCATATGTGCTTCCGGAAGCAATATTAAATGTTAAGGCACACACAAATATTCGCAAAACAATTCTGGAAAACTGCTCAATAAAAAATCTTGTCTTTTTAGGCAATGCATTTGATGGTGTTCAATGCCCATGTATTATACTCGATTTACAATGTACACGCTCTCCTCTCTCAACCGTTGGTATGAATGTCAATACCGGTACAGCTTCATTTACCATCAACATCGAGCGGACCGTAAGTGCTGAATATTTTAGTTTTACCACATCCGATGCAGAATACAATGTTCTGTGCAAAATCAGAAGCATGCCAAACTCAGCATATCTACTTGACAATGCCGATTTTGCACTAGGGATTGTCACTGGAAACAATAAGGAATATATTTCTGATATAAAGAATGAAAACAACGAAATGATATTGAAAGGTGCAGACATCTGTAAATACCATATCACCCGAACCAACAATTACATTGTTTTTAAGCCTGAAAATTTTCAACAGGCAGCACCAACCGAAATGTATCGTTCCCCGGAAAAGCTATTATACAGGTTCATAAGTAGTCAGTTAGTATTCGCCTATGACGACAAACAGACTCTTTCGCTTAACAGTTGTAATATTGTCATTCCCAGACTACCGGGGATAAAAATAAAATACGTTCTTGCAATACTTAATTCCAGAATTGCTCAATTCATCTATAAAAAGGAATTCAATTCAGTAAAGGTATTGCGTTCACATATTGAGAACATACCTATCCCTACAGCAGATGCTTCAACACAAGCTGAAATTATTGCCCTCACAGACAAGCTTATTTCAGGGCTTCAAGCAGCTGAAGCAGAAAAGGTATACGATGAACTAGACCTTCTTGTTTCCAAAGCATTCAATCTGGACTCAAATGAAATCGAAATCATAAACAAGGCTGTCGAAGGGGATAATAAGTTTCTTGCTTAATCTTTAAAGAGAGCCAATGCCATAACCGGACATTGGCTCTCCTTCATTATCTCCATGCTGTTTATCCGAATAGCCCGGACAATCTGGGTTCCTCTTTTCTGAAATGTATTTGTTATTATACTTATACACTATTTTTCATTCGTTGCCAGCCCAAAAAATCTTCTCCTTAAATCCCCCTCTGTTTTCCCTCTTCTCATCGCGCACCTTCATAAGCTCATCAATCGAATATCCGCGTGCCTCACAGATTGTAAAAAGCACCTCCAGAACATCAGCCATCTCCTCAAGAGACTTGTCCGCCTGATACTCTGCAATCTCCTCGTCAAGCTTCTTATCAAGCTCCGTCAAAAATTCCTCATCAGACAATGTCCGTATAATCGGATTTTTGCCGTCCGACATTATTATCTGCGGAATTTTATCTCTGACCAGCTTTCCCATAGCCGATAACCCTCCATGTTATGTTTTATTTTTATCCCCCTGCATACTGCAAGCATAGCTTGCAGTACTGCCTCCAATAAGTTGTTTGAAAGTTTCACTTTCAAACTTATCCCTCGCATACTGCAAGCATTGCCTGCAGTACTGCCTCCAATAAATAGTTTGAAGGTTTTGCTTTCAAAACTTATGCCTCTAACCGCTTCGTCCATTTCTTAAATCCCACATTCTGCGCCGACATATACAACGGCTCAATTATCTTGAAAATTCCGTCGGAGTACTCCTTTTCCGACAGCTTTCTTGAATACAAATCAAGCCTCGCGGCGCTGTCATTAAGATTTTTGTTTAAAAATTTATCCAGCAATTTTCTTATTTCGGAGTTCTCCTCCGCAATTCCAAACGCGATGTGATGCTGATGTGCCATCTTTTTCAAGTCTATATCCATGTCCGGCAAATCGTTGCTCTTATTTATATTTACCTGCTTAAAGGTCGGTGTCAAATTCCAGATTTCATCGCTCGCAATAAAAGACCACGGTATAAAATGGTCAATCTCCAGCTGTCCAAGCTGTTCAAAGCTGTCCTTATTGAACACTTTTCCGGTATAACAATCCGTAATCTCTGCCCTGTCAACAACGGCACGCCAGAACCGGTTCGCCTCCTCAAGCTTTCTCTTTTCAGGTGCGGAAATCTTGTTCGGTATCCCCGGGATTGTCGGGTTTCTCCGTTGCAGATAATCAATCAGCTTATACTGCACCCACCCCTCCAAAATTTCACTGTTTTCGCTCAGATAGGCAAACCAGTCGTCCTGTATGATAATCTCGGTTCTGTAGCGCATGTACTCGCCATAATAGTATAACAGCCGCTCCTGCTGATTCAGCTCATTAATTTTCTTTGCACTCCCTGCAGGAAATTCTGCCAATGTCTTATCGTGCAGAAAGCAGGACTGCAGATGATACGGGACATAATTTATCAGTGCACCTTTAAGCCTGGCAATCTCCTTTGTATTATAATCGAGAAGCATATTGTAAATCTTGTCCGTATTCTCGGACGACTTAACCCCCGTCTGCTCAAAAACTATCTTCACAATCTTTTCAAGGCTGTCGTTAGGTCCAAGATTCAGATGATACTCGTTCACCATATAATAAGCGTCCGCCATCATCCGGCAGAGCAGCTCATTATACGTCATTCTCTGCTTTCCGTCCCCGACTCTGCTCAGAATAGCCCGAAACCAGAAGAGCTTATAGCACTCCGTCGTCTTGTCGAAAATTCTTTGGAGGTCGTTGATATTCAGTTGTGGGGATTGGGGGAGATTCATCATCATGGGCTGCCTCGCGAAATTAGTGGGTTATTATATAGTATAATCTAATAATAACACATGTTAGAGGTCTTGTAACCTGACTTAGTTGGCAAATTTAAGAAATAATTCAGGCACTGGCTTCTCGACAACATTTTATACTGAAATATTCTTCTAAATTAAGTTGAGATATATTAGCAATATCATCACATATCACTTTCCAATTTGGCCTATTTTTCCTAAGCGTGGCGCATGCATCCTCATTTACTTCTATCAATCCAATCGTATTAAAACCTGCCTTTTCAACTCCAAGAGCCAATCCACCTGCTCCTGCAAACAGCTCAATGGTTGTGTACATCTTTTACCTCTCTTTTTCCAATGGACGTATTATCTATTTTAAATTTAAAACATTCAAATGAAATAAAAGAATCTATTTTCTTAAATTTTTCATAAACATACTTTTTATATTATATTGTTTATAAAAATATTTTCAAGCTATTTGTATTTGCGTTTTAAATTTTTAGATATTATCGTATTCCCTTTGTTTCAATCCCGCCTAGACACTTATCATATTTTCTATTTGAGGGGAATGACGTGAACCCAGGTCTAGAAATATAATTTCGAGTTTCATCATAATACACGCTTAATAAACCAGTCAAAATAAATTGGAATCCCATATGCTGTTCATCATCTTTATGTTCAAAAAATATATATTTAGCATTTCCATCTTTAGAGGGACGTTTTTTAAAAATACTCCACTTACTCAATGCACCAATATAACCTATCAGATCATCGAAATAATCCTCTTTAAAATCATATACACTCAACATCTTTTCATAAATCCACTCTTCTGTACATTTTTCCTTTTTTTCAAAAGAATCCATTGATACTAATGCTAAAAACGGACCTCTTATTTTAATTTTTTTGTCATTCTCGCATCTACATAATTTGGAAACCTTTTTTAACGCAGATAACTCATGTAATATATCTGTATCATGTAAATGTTTTTTTACAGAAATAATACCAATTACGCCCTCTGGTGGAACAATTACGCTATCTCCAAATCTATGATATATTGGATATTTCGCACTGTTATACACTATAATATCTAACTGTGTCGAATGAACATCTTCTTGGCCTCGTCTATATTTGTTTTTTAGCCCTGTTTTTACCGCTGGTCGCAAAACAAAACCTGTTAATACCTCCAAATCTTTTGGAAGATATCTTTTTAAATATTCTCTAAGTAGTATCTCAACATATCTTCCATCCTCACCATTATGGTCTGCTCCATTTTTATCCTTTGCTGGTATTAAAACCTGAAACTGCTTATAAGTATCTAACAAAGCCCGTATTTCATTTGACCAATATTCTCTTATGCATTCACCATCCATATTACTTCACCTTCCAAGACCAATTTATTATGCCTTACATTTTCAATATAAAATATTTCTATTCCATCCATATTTAATAAAAAATAATGCCCCATATTCTATGACAGATATATCTTTATTCTTAAAAATAATTATACAAACATTTCAATATTAATTCCAATACATTTCTATATTTTAAATAAAAAATAAAGCATACCAGATACTGAGTCTGTTATGCCTTACTTGCTTTGTCCTATTCTACTATCTAATTTTTTCCTATCTGCTAAGTAAGTCCCTCATTGACTATATAAACAAAACTATTGCTTTATAATACCTACCGCCCCATCAGCTTCCTATACTTAAGCCCCTTCTTCACAATATACACCACAAGGATAACCGCCGCGAACACCGTGGATATGATAAGCATTGTGCCGATCTCAATATGAACGTAGGACAGGGTCACAAAGCTGAAAATAAGAAGCATTATGAGCATCCAGCCGAACGCAAGTGCCGTGGTCACGAACAGCATAATTACATCCATAACCACATCCTGAGCTGTGAACGCCTTTTGTGGGTACTCTGCGCTGATATCCTTAAGCTTGTTCACGCTCTCCTGCTTTTTATCCTTGTACATCTTTGATAAATCCTTTTCCATGTTCCAGCTTTAACCTCATTTCAGTTCATATTATATCAGGTGACTGCACAGCTCCGCTTTGCCTTGCGCAACGCGCGTTTGCCGCACACCAAGCTGCACAATCACCTATTTATATTTTATCATAATTTTACCCCTTTAAATACTCTTATAACGTATATTGTATTTAAAAGGTCCAAATCAGAAATTCTTACGGTTATACCCTAATCAACCACCTTGCTCCCCCACAGTGTGAGCTGGTTCGTGCTGCCAAGTGCTGTGAACACGATTGTCTCCACGTTCGTGCCCTCAATATCCATCTTTAAAATTACACCACTGTAGGTCTCGCCGTCAAGTGTAAGGTCGATGTAGGCTGTGCCCTTGTCGCAGCTCCATGTTCCGGCAAATGCTCCTGTGACCGTTCCATCAGCGCCAAGTGTTATTGTCTGTGGCGTGTTCAGACCTAAATTCTTGTAGTCGATGTCAAGCTCATGGAGAATAACATCATACCTGCCCGCAATCTCGTCCGCGGAAAAACCATTCTCATCAAGCTTCTCTCCTGCGGTCTGGTACGGTGCAGCCACCAGCCATCCGTTCTTGTTCAAAAAGAGCTGATGAACCTTAACATAGTGGCCTTCGTTTCCGCCGGTTGTTCTGGTATGAAATACGATGTATGCCCTTCCGTCATCATCGACAAATGCGCTGTTATGTCCCTGCGCAACCTGTCCCTGTGAGAAGCTTCTCCACTTGTAACCGCCGAAAAGCCTGATTCCGGCAGAATCGTTTGTGTTGAGTATGTAGGTATCGTAGAACGGATTTCTGCCGTTCTCATCAAGGTACTCGCCATCAGGTGTACTGCTCCTGTACACTCTCACGTTGTAGCCGCCCTTTGCGAAAAGCTCACCGTAGGACATGAACAGCCAGTAGTAATCGCCTATTTTCTGGATATAAGAGGCCTCTCCGGTCACATATTTTCCTCCGGCAATCTTCCTGCCAAAGTAAGGGTCGGAATGAATACCGTCCTCGTAGGTCACGCTGTAATCCCTGAAGCCTGTCTCCTCGTCAAGCTTGAGCATAAAGATTCCACCGCTCCAGGAGCCGTAGCTCATCCAGAGGTTTCCGTCGTCATCGTAGAAAACGCAGGCATCAATATTGTTAGGGTAATAATCCCCCCATGCTCTCTTGTATCTGTCTGCAAGCTCGGTTTCACCGGTCACCCTTGCGACATCCGTCTCATTATAGTATTCCTCATTATAGAAGCCTGAGTACACTACTATGCCCTGATACTCCCAGTCGCCCTCAAGTGTATCCGCTGTGAGAAGGACGATTGAGGAATACCACTTGTCACCGTCAACCGAAAGGTACATGCACCACTTGCCAAGCTTATCGTTGTACACGACATCAGGCGCCCACATGTAGCCGTCGACCTGATAGCCGGTGCTTCCGTGTGCAGACCACGCTGCCGGCTCCTTCAATATTTCTCTATAATCTGTGGAGAGATTGTTGGTAAAGCTCTCCCAGTTCTCGAGGTCGTATGACTTCGCCCATGCCCTGTGTGAACCAAAAATATAATAGCACTTCTTTCCTTCCTTGTCCTCACCAACTATTATGGATGGGTCATGGCAGCTCACAGTCTTTATTGACTTTAACTCATCCTTTGAAAATTCAACATGATTCTGAAACATAATGACATCCACAATATACCTTACGGTAACCTCCTCACCACCATACTTTACATAGACATAAGGTCTTAAAGTTACAGTCTCAACAGAACCGCTTATCTTCTCCTTGGTAACCTCGGCAGGATTTTCAACTTTCGATGCCTCCTGGAGAACTCCCTCGTATGAGCTGCTCTCTCCGTACTTTATCGCTCCGCCAAACGCGGGTGCCTCAGTCTGTGCAAGCTTATCGTCATTGCTTGATGCCGCATACACCCTGCTTATCGTATATCCGTCCCTGTCATTCTTTACTGTGAGAGTGTACTTGATATCCTCCCCGGCTTTATATTCCTCCTTATCCGTTGACAGCTCCACTGTGATGTCATTCTCCGTCTTAGAGCACACCACGCCTGTCCCTCCTGTCGATGTTGTGTTATCAGCATCAGATGAACTATTCTTATTTCCGGCGCATCCGGCAACCAGTCCCGCTACTATTAGCGGCAATAGAATACACCGAACCAATCTGCCCGAACCTCTTCTCATGCCCTCACCTCCTGAATTATTATCAAATATATAATTGTGAAACTTAATTTCTCCGATAAACAGTTATGTATTTTTATTAATAAACTTCCTGAACCTTTGAAACTAATAATTGTCCGCATAGCAAACTAATTTTGTAATCCATAGTAATTCGCATAGCAAACCGATTTTCGCAATTTCCTTTTTTAGTGGATATTATTCTCGTACCTGAACACCGGCTTGCCATCCTCATCCCACTTCACTTCCATGAGCATGGTATGTCTGTTAGGATCATACAGTGGATCCCCGACAATCTCAGGATAGGTGCGCGCATGGTATACACACACGTCCCTGCCGTCCTCGGTCTTTGTAAAGCTGTTATGCCCCGGTCCGTAGATTCCCTTTTCCCTGTCCGAACACAATACCGGATGTCTCTCCTTCTTCCACGCCCTCGGGTCAAGCAAATCTGCGTCCTCATCGATGGACAGCATGCCGACGCAGTAGCACTCACCTGTTGCACTTGCTGAATAGGTGAGAAAAATCTTTCCGTCATGGTGTATTGCAGCCGGACCTTCGTTTACCCAGATGTCAACTCTCTCCCAATCATAATCAGGGGTTGTAAGAAGCACCTGAGCCGTTTTGAGCTTGGTTGCCGACTCCATCTTTGCAATATATATATTAGATATCTGAATGCCGACGCTTACCTTCTCAGCCCAGATATAGTAATATTCTCCTTTATTTTCAAGTATTGTAGCATCAAGCGAAAACGCATCAAATGAATATATATCATCATCGCTTCTCCGGATTTTTCCCTTTTCAATCCACTCATCCTTCATAGGATCCGATCCCTGACATTCAAGAATATATGGTCTTAATCTCCAGATGTCTTCTTCCATTGAGGCAGCAAAATATATGTACCATTTTCCAAACAGATAATGAAGCTCCGGGGCCCAGATATGCCTGCTCATCTCGCCGGACTCATGCTTTGTCCAGATGACCTTCTCCTTGGCATCCTTTAACCCCGGAAGTGTGTCTGAACATCTGAGAATAATCTTATCATACGCAGGTACTGAAGCAGTAAAATAATATTTTCCATTCTCCGCACGCATAACAAACGGATCTGCTCTCTGCTCTATAAAAGGTTTATTAAAATCAGTAATTTTTCCGTTTCTAGGTCTTTCTTCCATACCATATCCTCTCCCATACTTATTTTACAGAAAAATCTGCACATTTAATTTAAAATTCCCCGGGATGCCCCATTGTCACACCCCGGGGATAAGCTGATTTTTTTTTACATTATTCCATTACAAGGTAAGCTGCCTCACATGTAAGACAGAAGTTAAGCTCCCCCCCTGTTGTGATTCCTGTATATTTCTGTGTATATACCGTTCCTGCCGCTGTTGTAACTACAGCTACTACATCCGCTGTATCACCATTGTTTGTGACAGATACCTCAACCTTTGCTCCATCCATATCGCTTGTGAATGTGTCCCAGTTCCAGTCACATTCTGCTGTCGCAATTCCATCATAGCCTGCACCCCAGCCGAAGTTGTCTGCACGAAGTACTGCGTACTCTGCATATCCTTCTGCGTCTGCTGCACTGTGACCCTGAGCTGTTGTCTGAAGGATTACAAGGAAGTTATCCCAGTTGTTTACTCCGTCTGTATAGTTGGTGAAGCTCTTAGTAACTGTAGCTCCCTTTTCAACACTCCAGATATCTGAGAATGCTGTCCAGAAAGGGGTTGTGCAGTCTGTGCTTCCAACTACAGGAGCGTCAAATGAGAGATATGAAGCCTCACATGTGAAGCATGCGTTTAAGTCTCCGCCTGTTGCGATACCTGTATACTTCTGTGTGTATACCGTTCCAGCTGTTGTTGTAACCACTGCCACAACATCTGCTGTCGCACCATTATTAGTTATAGTAACCTCACATGTTGCACCATCAATGTCAGATGTAAATGTATCCCAGTTCCAGTCACACTCTGCTGTTGCAATTCCATCATAGCCTGTACCCCAGCCAAAGTTATCTGCACGAAGCACTGCATACTCTGCATAGCCCTCTGCATCATCTGCACTGTGTCCGGTTGGCGTTGTCTGAAGTACAACAAGGAAGTTATCCCAGTTGTTTACACCGTCTGTGTAGTTCTTGAATGTCTTTGTGACAGACTCGCCCTCAGGAATTGTAAATATATCTGAGAATGCGCTCCAGAAAGGTGTTGTGCAGTCTGTATTACCTACGATAACACCCTCTGCCTTAACTGTCTTATCCTTGATTGAAAGAATATCTGTATAACTTGACTGTGTTCCAAGCTCGATTGTGGCAATTTCTCCTGTTACAGGGAATTCAGCCTTTGCGGTGTTGGAGGTCTTATTGTAGTCGACATTGTCAACGTCAACCGTAACAGTGCCATCCGCATAAGTGATTGTAGCAGTTACATCTGTCTCAACCATTACCGACTGCTCCCATGTGTTCCAGTTACCCCATGACCATGTAAAGCAGCTGTCCGCTATATCCTTGCCATCTGCAGTACCTGTCATATCGGCATTTACTCTTGCAACTTCATTTCCATCTGCATCCTTGAATATGAAGTAGTAGTTGTTCTTAACGTCCTTACCGTCTGACCAATGCTTTAACTTAATCTGCTTTGTCTGTCCGTCTGCAATGTCAATCGGCTCTGAATATACATCATCTGCCTTTGAGAAATCTAATGCACCGATGGAGGCAATAGCACTGTCATCCTTAGTTACATTTATAACTCTCTCCGGCTCAACGAACTCTGCATTAGAATTTCCGTCCGCATAGAGAGCTGCAACCTGCTCAGCATTAAGAGCGTAATCATAGATATAAAGCTCATCAAAAGCTCCCTTGAATACTGAATCCCAGTAGTTTACACCAAGTAAGAAATCGAAATTATCAGAAGCCTGCATACAGTTCTTTGTTACATAGGCAGGAACAACATTTCCGTCTGAATCCTTGGTAATCCACTCCTGTCCGTTGATGTAAAGCTTAGAAGCAATAAGTGTTCCGTCTGCTGATAAATTGTTAGAATCAACAACAAGTGCAATCTGTACCCACTGCTTCATAGGCTCACCGGTTGCGGCATCCGACCACGCCGGCCAGAGTGCATTGTCGAGCTGATCATAAGACCATATACATGGGAATGTTCCCTCACCGGACCACTCTGCTCTTGTAATGTTGGTGTAATGCTGTCCGCCTGTAGCATCTCCGTGAACATCCGGTCCGAACTGGACTGTCGGCATGTAATTGGAAAGTCTTGTAGCATAAAGCCAGAATGAGATTGTGTAATTGTCACCAACTCCATTTACATCTGTGAGCTTGTAACCTGTTATACCGTCCGTATATACGGCATCACCCTTTACACCCGGGATATATACAACATCCTTGTCTGCCGCACTGAGTATAGGATCTCCGCCGATAGTCTGTGCAGTAGGCTGGATATCCGTCTTATTATCCGCTGCATCAAATGAATAGTAATACTTGTAATCCTGCGGAATCTCACCAGCCTTAACTGTCTGCTGTGATGATGACTCCTGTACGCTGCTCTCCTGTGAAGAGCTGTCCTGCTGTGATGTCGAATCCGAACCAGCCTGCTTCTGGCATCCCGCAAGCATTGTAGCTGCCATTGTACCGCATAACATAACGCTTAAAAACTTCTTATTCTGCATATAGAATTACCTCCATATTATACTTGTCAAACATTACTTTCCGAATGCACTTGTCACTGCCTCGTACTGCGCAATCTCCTCCTCAGACAATACATTGTAGCCTGTAGGTCCGAAGTATGAGAGCATTGCCTCAGCGTGGTAGTAGTTAGCCTGCTCTGTTGCCTCGTCTGTATAATCGGCAGCCTTAGCTGTACCATTGTCTACAAGGTCATGGATACCGATCTTGTTGAAGTACTGGTCACAGAAATTCCAGTAGCCTGCAATGCTGTACCAACCGTAAGGAACAGGTCTTGTGATTGAATCAAAGTAGTCATCCCAGTATGCCTTATGATCCTCATCCTGTGGGAAGAGTGCCTTATATCTTGCCCATACACCCTGATCAAGTGTCATAGGAACAGGCATGTTGGAGTTCATGAGTGGTGTTCCGGAAGCATTTGTTATTGATGTATCCTCATAGATGTCCATACGTGCATTCCATCCGTCTGTTCCGATACCCATGAACTTAAGGAGGAGGTATGCCTCATAAGGGTGCTTACATGATGTTGATACACCACCGATGTACATATTGGCAATTACGTTGTGCATCTTCTCATCTACTACATTAGGTGTTACATAAGGAACGATATCAAGTCCATAGGTATCCTGATACCCTTCTGTTCCCCAGAGATTCTGGTATGTCCAGAAACCTTCTGAGAATACTGCTACATGTCCTGTGGCACCGAACCATGCGCCCCAGTCTCCTGACCAGTCTTCCATAGCCTGTGTATTCTGCTGCGGTGCAACATAACCTGCAAGCTTGAGGTCTGAGAACTGCTGCTCACCTATTGCCCAGTACTGAAGGTCGAAATCTGTTCCGTCGAATCCGAACTCACCCTTGATTGCTCTCTCCGCTGTTGAGCAGGCTGCAATTCCGTAGAGCGAATCAAGTCTGTTATAATAACCAAGTCCATAATACTTCATGCCTGATCTGTCATCAACGGTTGCGTCCTTTATGAGTTGGAGCATCTCATCCCATGTCCAGTCTGTTCTAGGCATCTCAAGATTCAATTTGCTGATTACGTTTCTGTCAATGAATATCGCACTTGGCTGATACCATGTAGGAAGACCGAACCATCTGCTTGTATCGAACTTTCCGATTCCATAATCCTTGATTGTAGTCATCATGTTAGCCATATCAGGATCATTTTCAACGTAATCCGTGATGTCAAGCCAGTACTCATTCGCAAGTGCTGTGTCGGAATCTGTTCCTGAGAATACATCAGGGAAAGTTCCGCTGTTGGCTGCGGCAGAAAGGTCTGTGCTCATATCCGATATCTGCTTACATTCTACCTTGATATTAGGATACTTTTTCATAAATGCCTCTGCCAGAAGATTGATTGTAGTCTCATCTTCGTAATGCCAGTATGTAAGGGTGATATCATCCTTAGTCACACCATTCTCGTCAACCTCTCCGCTCACTGCTGGACCATTTGTGTCCTTCTTAGCAGCACAGCCTGTCAGTGCACCTACTGTCATAACCGATGCCATAAGTGCAGCAACTAACCTTTTTTTCATAGAACCCTCCATTCTGCCGCCGCTTCCGGGCGGCATATAAATATTGAATTGCTTTTATAGTCCGGATATACCGGACTAAATACTATTCTCCGGTAATTCCCGAACGGTCAATACTTTCAACGAACTGCTTCTGAAGCACAAGGTACATGATAAGAAGCGGCAGTATACTCAGTGTGGTAGCTGCCATTCGGACGGATTCATTGAGGCTTGTAGCAGTGTCTCCGACACTTGCCCTTGTCTGGAAGGCAGTGTCGAACTGCTTTAACTGAACCACAAGATTCGTCCAATTGCTCTTTGCCGCAAGTCCCTGTACATACAGCTCAGTGAGGTATGACTCATTCCAGTACCATACAAAGGAGAACAGAACAACCGTCACAATAGCCGGTATTGCGGATGGAACTGCAATCTTAAAGAATGCTTTGAAATGTCCTGCTCCGTCAATAGAGGCTGCCTCCATCAGCACCTTAGGTATCTGCTTAAAGAACTGATAGAAGATTAAAATAAATATAGGTGAGTTTAACCCGTTTCCGAACAGTGCCGGAAGGATAAATGCCCACAGTGTACCCTGAATCCCCATCTTTGTGTAGAGAACATAAGTAGGAATCATGGTTATCTGTCTTGGAAGAATATAGGAAAATATGAGTATTCCCATCAGTATTTTCTTACCCTTGAACTCATATCTTGCAAAACCATATCCGACCATCATGCATATAACAACATTGCACAGTGTAGGAAGACCAGCTATCAGTATACCCTTCTCAAATGATGAAACATAATCCATCGCCTTTGCCGCATCAATAAAATTCTGAAGATACAGCTTGGAAGGCAGCCACTTGACTGAGGTATCAAGAAGGTCATTCCTGCTCATAAAGCTTGTGCTTATCATATATAATACAGGGTACAGATATACGAAACCTATACATATAAGAAGTGCATATACGACCAGCTGTTTTCCTACGCCCTGCTTCTCACGCGTACCGAAGATAAATCTGTGAAGCTTTTCCTTAGTAAACTTCTTCTTAATAATCTCCGCTGCCGTCATACGTCTTGTATCTGCCGTGCTTAATGCCTTTTTCGAGCTTCTTGACATTTCTTCTTCCCCTCCTCTCAATTCTTCTGTGCATGCGTTCGTCTTTCTTTAGCTGTCTCTTTCTCTTCTTCACCATTCTGTCGTATACATCTTTCTTATTGCCAAGCAGTAAGAAGAAGATAAGCACAATGAGTGTCACTATGATTGAGTACATCCATGCCATCGCTGAGGCATATCCGTAACCCTTCTCCTTGGTTCCTGAGAACATCGCCGACTCTATCATTGTGATAAGCTGGTTCTGTTCGTTTCCTGAGAGGAAGATTACTGTGTACACTGCATTTAAAAGGATAAAATTCTTTATGGTAGGAAGTGTTATTTTCCAGAAGCACTCCCAGCCTGAGCCACCATCCATCTTAGCTGCCTCATAGAGTGAAGGGTCAACCTTCTGCAATGCCGAGAGGAATATAAGTATCTGGACACCCGAATACCAGAGTATCATAATCATGTTGGAGAAAATCTCCCCAATCGACGCAGCAATTGATGCCGGAAGGAACGTGCTTATCGCATTTACAATAACCTGTGTGTTCATTGAAGGGATTGTTGAAGCTCCCTCACTCACCAGCATATTCATGACCGGACCACTCACGATGATAACCGGGAGGAAGAATATAAGCCTGAAAAAAGCCTTACATTTTATCTTGCCGTTTAACATTATCGCGATGATAAGTGCGAATACCACTATTACCGGAACCTCCACTATCGTCTGCCAGATATATGTCACAAGCTGTTTTGGAAACTCAGGATTTTCAAGCCATATCTGTGTAAAATTTCCGGTTCCGACCCAGGTAAACTTAGTGGCAAGCGGTGTGATTCTTATGTTAAACCACATGTAGTAGAATGACTGTCCCAGCGGGAATAACAGGAATACAACAACTCCTATCAACCATGGAAGCAGGAACAGATATCCCATCCTTGCCTCCCTTGCCTCAAGACGTCCCTGTTTAATTTTTATTTTCTTATTTTTCGTTTTCCCCATACGCTCACCTGACCTCATACGACATTGATTCTATAGTCACGCCATCCACGCTCACGGCATCCGCACCATAATTGATGTAGACTGTAACCCCATTAGAATAAGTCACAATTCTTATGTCGTTGTCGACAATCTCATGCTTTGTCACTGTTGAGTCCGCTATTTTTTCGTGCAGTGCCTTAAGCTCCTTATAATACTCCACAATCGTGTCCTTGTAGGTGGAATATTCTGAGCTGTATATATCGCTTGAATTGGTGTACAGAAGCTTTGCGGAGCTTTCCTTTGTTATGTAGAAGGAAGGATAAACTCCTGTCTCAACAAGCTTTAAGAAGAATTCCTGCTTGTTCGCCTCAAAGTTCACATACTCCGAATACATAGGCAGCACACCCTTTAATACTATACTTAAGAACGGAATGCTCTCATCCTCAAATATATAGCTTGATGTGTACAACGGCATATCAAGGAAGGCATCCGTCTCGGACCACAGATATGCAAACGGCTGTTCAAGCACAAGCTTTGTCTTTTGTGCTGCCTCTGTCACGATATTCTCATACATCTTCTGTGTATCGTACCTAGTGTAGGTGTCCCCACTGTATGTGTAGGAGAACAGCGTGTTCGAGATACCTGCAAGCGCCAGATTGCCTACTCCGCTCTTGACATATTTTCCGATAAAGGAATTGAGAAGACTCAGTGTTCTTGCAGGTGTGAGATAATTCATCGTGCTGTACACCGTCTTGTAGGTCGTCTCCTCAAACCTTCTCTTGTTAATCTGCTTTACGACATTGAAGGTGGCATTCTTCTCATCCGGGTTTATTCTTAGTGCATCGTTGTACAGATACATCCTGATATTTCTCTCACCCGCATCCTTTATAAGCTTGGTAAGCTTACTTGTTCCTCCGATTTTCGAATCAGCCTTATAGCTTGTGATCGGGACACTGTTAAGTCCCTTCTTCTGCCAGCCCTTATAGACTGTAAGTAAATCGCTTACGCCTTCACTCTCAAGCTCATCATATATCTCGTATATGTCATCGACAGTTGTCATAACCACCGATGATGTTCCAAGAAGGAAGGACTCGCGCTCAGTTCCTAAGAAGTCCACACGCGTTCTGAAACTGCTCTCATTCTGTGCAAGACCTTCAGACCTAAGAAGATACTCTCTGTAAGCTGCCGCCATACCTGTGTAGTTGGCGTTGTCATCGGAAAGGAAAACATATCTCACCGCAAGGTTTGAATGACTTCTCTCATTCTCATATACATGAAGTGAACCTGCTGTGGAATTATTACTTGTAGGCTGTGTGTAGGTCTTTCTGAGTATGAACTTGGCATAAGCTCTGTTGTAATCCACACTCGCACCGTTCGGAATACATTCGATTGAAGCCCGCGCCTCACCTTCCTCGACAATTCCAAGATAAGCAATATTATCATCCACATGTGCTATTCCGAATACAGGTGCAATGACCTCCTCGGAATCCTTTATTGTGTTGTACTTATCATTTAAAAGTGTCTGGACATTAGATTCATCGAATCCGACATCTCCGCCATAAATCATCTTGGAAAAACCGCTCTTAAATCTTCCCTCCTTATCATCAAGGTAGATTAACGCTCCGTTGCCGTCCGGCACAAGCATGTAGCCGGCCTTGTCATCAAGATAGGAGTTACCCATGTATGGGTAGATGGAAATAGTTCCAATAAAATACTTTTCTCCATCTTCAACTATCGATTCATCCGGAACTCTCGCAATAAGTCCGTCATCTGTGAGTGTAACCTCAAGTGTCAACCCGAACTGGTAAGTTGTCCAGTAGAGCTTGGCGGTAAATCCGTTATCCGTGTAGCTTACTGTCTTTGTAACATTGTCATTGATTAAGTCTGCCTGCTTGGAATCATCGCTTCCGCTTATCATTGTTATGACAACAGCAGACCTCATGGCTCCCTGCCATGTCGCATTGTTCTTTCCATCGTCATATTCAATAGCCGATGTCATGTACGAACCACTTTTTTTATCCTCTATCACAAGTGACAGGTCTTCCTCGTTGACATACAGCCTGTAATCCGTGTTCTCGGTGAGGTACTTACAGCCGTTTATAGTCTTTTGCGCTGCCTGCACCTGCACGCCCTTTCCGTTAAAGCCGGCTGCACCGAACGCTACCATAAACGCCAACAGAAGGGAAATTATTCTTTTTGCCGTTCTTTTATGAGCCAATTCGATACACCACCTCTCCCGCAATCGACTGTATGAAGTCGAATACCTGCGACCATAATACATAGATAATGAATATGAGAAGACAAACAATCAGGATAGTAAATATTGTAAGGAATATAATTTTAAATGTCTCCTTGACCGTATAATTGTTAATCTCTCTTATAGAAATGAAAATCAGTACAATTATCCATACTGTCATGCACAGGCTTCCGAACTGCACGAAGAATATTTCGTTGTTGGTCACCACATGTGACAGAAGGAATATAATCGGTGTCAGCACTGCATAAGGTCCGAAGCTGTATACCAGTGAGCTGTATATGTGTCTGAACTTACCCTCGCCCTCATTGATTGTACACATAAGGTAATTACAGCTTACCACAAGCACGAGTGCCACAAGTATCATTCCGATGTCTGATAAGATATCGTAGCTGCCCTCACGCACTGTCTTTGTAAGGAAGCCGCAGAAATATTTGTTGATTATGTAGAATACCATCATAATCCCAAGCAATATATTCGTACTTGCAATGGAAACCTTATTCTCAAATCTTATTCCATAGCAACCGTCTATAGGGTGTCTCATAAAGGTAAACACATACTTTAATTCCCTTATGAGCTTCTTATCTCCAAGCTTCTTAAGTGCTTTTCTCGGAGCATTGAATATTCCCTTCTTCTTATCAAGCAGCTTAAGTACCTTCAATACAGCAAATATACCAATCAGTATAAGCACCACCGCTGTGAGATTGTGCTTAAGCCATACATTTCTTATCTCCCAGAACGAATCTGAATAGTTCTCCATGTCCTTTGAAAGTCTGGCATACTTTAACGCCCCCTCATAGTCACCTTCCTTGTAGAGAGCCTTGCCCATCGCCATGTTAGCGTAGGTAAAAAGATTATTCATCTCAAGCACCTTACCAAGCGGCTCCTTGCTCTCCTCATAGCGTCCCTTGGAGAACAGGTAAAGTGCTTCATGCAGATACCTGGTAAACTCTGTCGGTTCATACACCTGAATCTGTGCCTTATCCGAATCAAGCACATAGAGCTTATCATCCGTTCCAACCTGAATAGCTTCAACCTTCGTTGAAAGACCGATTCTCTGCTTTCCGTCATCGCTTCCGCCGAATATGAATAACAGATTGCCCTCGTTGTTATACTCGTAGATGAAACCTGTCTGTGTTGCAACGAAGGTGTTATCATGATTTCCAACTGCAACTGCTGCCGGAACATCCGGATATTCGCTGGTCTCAATCATGTTGACACCTGCGATATTGAGTCTCTTTAAGGTGTCATTGTGTTCACCTCTTGTTATTGTGTATATGACACCCTTCTCATCTATCGCCATATTATCCGGAGTTGCAGGTATGTTAGACTGCATCTTCGCTCTCTGCGCGTCCGTGAGAACCGCTCTCCAGAGAATCGTCCACAGATTAGCCTTGGTTGCGTTAGTACCGAAATAGCCTAAGAAGGTTCCTCCGTCAACAGGACTTATCTCAACCATACCGTTGGTGTTTGACTCACATATCACATACATTACGCCCGAGCTGTTCACAACAATCTTGAGTGGGAGGAAATCAAGTGTCTCCCCATACATCGCCGCCGTAGGCTTGGTGTATGTATTTACAAGTTCTCCATCGCCGTCGAACACGAATACGCTCTTAGCATCTCTGTCAGCTATGTAGGTGATGTGCTCAGGTGTTACATATATTCCCCGCGGTCCCTGTAAAATTCCCTCTCCGAAGGTCATCACCAGCTCGTTATCCGCGTCTGATACGACAACCCTCTTGTTACCGCTGTCAAGAACATACATATAACCGTCCTCAAGCAGTGTGAAATCAGTAGGATTTACAAGCGTCTCCTCTCCAATCTTTGTTATCGTCTTAAAAGGGAGATACGCTGTCTGTGTCTCGGTCATGCTTCCATATCCGTCAACAGTGTATGTCCTGTATGGCGCATCTGCATACGTCTCAAGAGTCGAGGATACTAAAATCACACAGGCAAGAAGCAGAGGTACGGCAAAAGCTATTATTTTTTTTATATACTTTTTATTCACGTTCATACCTCTCTTAAGTTACTTGATTCCTGAATGTGCCATCGTGTTCATTACGTTATTCTGTAAGATACAGAACAATATGAGGTTCGGCAGGAACATAATAAGTGAAGCCGCTGCCGCCATACCCTGTCCTGCTACAGTGTTGCTTGTAGAGGCACTGGTAAGTGTATTCATATAAAATGCAAGGTTCTTGAGAGAATCATTATTGATGTAATAATTGGATGTCTCAAGGTTAGCCCATACCTGCTGGAATACAAGAATCGCAGCCGTCGCAATCGCAGGCTTGGTGAGTGGAATTACCACCTTTCTGTATATTGTCCACTCCGATGCTCCGTCCATATATGCCGCCTCTATGAGCGAATCCGGAACCTGGTCAACGAACTGTTTTATAAGGAATAGTCCAACCGGAAGTGCTATAAGAGGAAGAATCTCTGCCCAATATGTATCAATCATGTGAAGCTTGTTTACAACCAGATATCTCGGAATCATAACCGCACAGGATACGAACATGAGTGCTATCTGGTTAATGTTCATCATTGTCCTGGCTCCCTTGAACTTCATCTTCGACAATGCGTAAGCCGCCATTGTTGAGAATAAAAGTGAGCCTGCAACTACCGCCACCGTCACAAGTATACTGTTAAACACATACTTGCTGAGGGGATTGCTTCCTGTCCTCGATGCCTTTATAAGCTTTGAAAAATTATCAAGTGTAGGATGTGTTGTTATAAACTTAGGCGGGAATGCGAACAGCTCCTCCATCGGTTTAAACGCATGGAATATAATAAATACGATAGGCAATCCACAAAGCAATACCATCGGCAGAACCAAAAGGTATATTTTTATCTGACCCTTCTCAAACTTATCAGGGTTCATCTTGTGACCACTATAAGCCGCCATAATCTTTTCCTCCCTTCCTAATCACGTTCACCGAACAATCTGTTTGCAACCACTGAGAATATCTGTACTATGAGAAGAAGCACAACGGATACTGCTGCCGCATAACCCATCTCGTATCGGATGAATCCGTAATCCTCCACATGGTTTACAATAAGCTGTGCCGAATATCCCGGTGTAGGGTTTCCTGCAAGCAATGTTGCAATTGTACCATTTTGGAAGGCTCCAACAATCTGCATTACCGCTGCGAAGAGCATCTGCGGCTTCATGCTCGGTATTGTTACATATAACATTTCCTGAAATCTGTTCTTAACACCGTCGATTGCCGCTGCCTCATACAGCGCTTCATCGACATTTAAAAGACCGGCAAGTATGGACAGGAAACCGACTCCCATGCTGCTCCACAGACCTATGATAATAACAATCGGCAGCAGATAATTGGTATTTACAAGCCATATAATGGGTTCATTTATAATTCCTATCTCCATCAGCCAGCTGTTAAGGTATCCGGTCTGGTCACCGGTGAACATTATCTTCCAGAGCACTGCCATCGCAACACCTGTTGTCATGCTCGGTGAATACAGGATGAGCGCAAATATTGTTCTTGGTATCTTAGGCAGATTGGCAAGTCCGAAAGCTAACAAGAAGGCAAGGACATAACCACCAACACCTACAATAAGCGCATATTTAACTGTATTCGGAATAACATACTTCATAAATACATCATCACTTGTTATAAGATTGATGTAATTTAAAAAACCGACAAATTTAGGTTTCTGGATGGCATTAAAGTTAGTAAAGGAAAGGATAACAGCCATTATAACAGGAGCAAGTATGAATACCGTAAACACCGCCGCATAAGGAAATACAAATGCATATCCTGCCTTGTTGCTTATCGACTTCTTTCCTATTTTTGATTTCTTTGCAATTTTAGTTTTATCAGCCATACTATTATTTCCTTATTCTCTGTTA
Organism: Eubacterium sp.; assembly: GCA_003486385.1. GTDB lineage: Bacteria > Bacillota > Clostridia > Lachnospirales > Lachnospiraceae > CAG-882. The sequence goes on from DNFT01000083.1 coordinate 36,797, forward strand.
AGAATCTCAAGCACCTTTTCAACGGAAGGTACTTCATACTCTTTAAGCACATTTCCGTCCGAATCGATATAGCCGAATTCTTCAAGCTTTCTCTCTGTCTCTCTTAATACTGTCTTGGCTACCTCATCAATTCTTGAACGGACCGTGTCACCATTTACTACCACATCATTGAATGCGTTGCTCAGCTCACGCTCCATCATGTAGCTTCCAAGGAGTCTTGGTGTCTCTAAGATGTACTGAGCCTGTGTGAGGATTATATCTTTATCCGATGTCGGATAAGGAAGCCTCTCGAACGCTTCAAGGTTGGCTGTAGGCCATATATACTCGTCTCCGTACAGAATCTGAAGCCGCTGTCCGAATTCCGCCTGAATATCAGCCCTTGACCACCACTCCATGAACTGCCATGCCTTCTGCTCTCTCTCATCATCCGATGAGAACATTACAGTACTCTCGGCGCCTCCGGACATATACCTCTTCACTTCACCGGTCTCCTCATCCTCGATGCCCGGCACAAGTGCTATGCTCCATGAATTTGCAATCTCAGGCGCGGCATTGAGTATCAGGTTGTATGAATTGAAATCGGCTATTCCTATAGGTAAATCTCCGTTTCTGAAGTGCTGGTAGAAGTTAGGCACATCGACCGGAAGGTCATAGAGTGTGAATAACTCTGTAAGCTCTGTAAAGCCTTCAACCGTTGCTTCACTGTCAACCAATATATCAAGTGCAGTGTCGCCGTAGAGTGCTCCATCCATCTGGTAAATAATAGGTGTTGTTCCATGGAAGTTTCTCATCACAAGCATCGCTGCTGTCGGATAGTACACATTGAGTCCCCTCATCTGCAGATCAGGCAGCATCGCAATGAGCTCATCCATCGTATTTGGAACCGAAAGTCCTAACTTGCTTAAAATGTCTGTTCTATAGAACATTACATAGAAGTTCATTGTCTCAGGCAGTGAGTAAAGTCCATCACCCACAACGGACGGAACTAAAAGTCCCTCGCTGTACCTTCCGAACACCTCCTTGTAATTGTCAAACTTCGATAAATCAACAAGCGAGCCTCTTATGGCAAGGTCAAATGGTATTGAATAGTTGATTCCTGTTGCTATATCCGGGGTATCACCTGAAGCATTGGAAAGGATAAGCTTCTGTGCATCCGTCATAATTGATAAATCAACCTCTATTCCTGTCTCCGGTGTGAACTTCTCGTCAATCATCTTCTGCATAATCTCAACGTAGGTTCTCGGTCTGTTCACCCACACCTGTATGTGTGATTCATCTGTATTGCTCGCTGAATACGACTGCCCCATAAATGAATAGCCAAACCTCTTTAAAGACGTACCTATCGACCGGAAAATGTTCTGTCCCTTAGGAAGCCTGGCTCCGTCCTGATATATGTAGATTCTGTCAATCGAAAGGTCATTGTCATTTATAAGGTCCACGAAATTCGCAATCTGTGTATTTATCGAATTGACACTTGTCGAAAGCTCATCAACTCTGTAGACCAGCTCATTCGGCTTCTCTGCAAGGCTCTTAAGCTGGTTAGCTGCTATAAGCAGATACGAGAACGCTGCAACCTTATCCGGGCTCTTAGCGTTGACATAAGGCTGTGCCTGCTCTGCAAGGCTGTAGAGCTCATCAACCCATCCAAGCAGTCTGTCCTGGACATCCGGAATATATCTTGTGAGCTTGAGGTCCCTGTACTTATCCTTGTTGGTTCCGGCAACCTTGGTTACCTCAAGTGACAGGTCGCTTATTCCGCTCATAATCTCATCTACCGCCTCAAGTGCATATCTGAGATTGTCTGCGCTTATCGTGAGTGAGATTGTGTGGTCACCCGGTTCAAGGTATACGCTAAGCTTATCATCATTGTCATCTGTGAGCGTGACCGTCCTGAACTTGTTAGCCGCCTCAACCTGATATGACTTAAATGCGCTGTTAGGAATCCCGCCGTCTATTTTCCAGTCGACAAAGACAGGAAAATCATTTTTTTCAGACTGACGGTAGTTCATTCCTATGTAATAATAGCCTGCATTGTCCACATGGAACTGATAGCTTACCGTCTGCCCTGCCTCATTGAAGGAATCCTCATCAATGATATTGAGAACCGTTGTTGTTGCAGACAATGGTGAAAGGCTTGAACCGTACTCACCTATCGCATGGATTGATGAATCATTCCTCTGATAGAAGTCCTCAGCCTCTATTGTTATGAGTGCATTTCCCTCAGCCTTTGTTGAACCTGCATACTCAGCGACATCGCCCGGAGCCTCAAGACTTATATTTCCAAGAAGAAGTGTTCCCTCCTGAATATTCAGTTCAAGCTCGTGAACACCCGCGGTAAGCTCAACCGGCAATGGGTCTGAATATCTGTAGCTGGCATCCATTACCTCCTTGTGCTCCCATCTGATAAGCTTATCAGGAAGAGAGACTATCTCGTTGCCGTATCTGTCGACATCCACTCCGTCCGAAACCCATGTTGTCTCGAACTTCATACTTCTTGCTTCGTAAAAAGGGTAGCCTCCGTCTATCTTCATTCCCATCTCAACAGGAAGAATCGACTCATCATAGGAAAGATAGTCGAAGCTCATAACATATCTTCCCGATACCGGAACATCAATGGTGAGTGTCACGGTGTCACCTGCCTTCACGGCAAGCACGTCATTCACATATTCATAATTATCATTGGTAAGAAAAGCTCTGTCTGCCTTAGCGACAGCCTCACTTATCCTATAGACAATAGCATCACCTGTGTATACCGCTTCCTTATAGCCCTTGCTTACCGTGGAATAATTGGTTGTAAGCCTGTTCTCCTGCGCCGCGTCCTGAGTTGTTGTCACAGCTGCCGCCGGCTGCTCATCCATCTGCGTCTGTGCATGTACAGGCACGGACGCGTATGGGAATGTGCAGGCTATCATGGAAGTAATAAGTGCAAGTGATGTGATTCTCTTAATACCTTGTCGAATCATATAAACACTCCTACGCTTATCTGATGTTCAATTCCAGATGAAGTACACTGCTTGCCGGAATTGAGAACTTGATTCTGTTGCCGTTTACCTCTATATCATTAAATGGTCTTACAGTTACCTCCTCAGGCTTATCGAATGTGTTGTGAAGATGAATCTCACCTCCGACAATCTCGCCGCATGCCGAAGCAATCTCGGTATCAGCCACACAGCCGTCAATCTCATAGTCCTTGTCTATGGAAAGATTGGTCATTGTAATATGAATCTTTCCATCCTTGCCAAGTGATACCGACTCTGTAAGGTTAGGTACCATGTTCTGCTCCTCAAGACCTATCTGCTCCGTCTCAACAAAGCTGTCTAAAAGCTCGGCATCCTGATGGTGCTTATACATATAGAATACATGGTATGTAGGAGTCTTTATCATCTTCTCTCCCTCTGTGAGAAGAACTGCCTGAAGAACATTTACCATCTGTGCAATGTTCGCCATCTTAACTCTGTCACAGTGCTTGTTAAAGATGTTTAAGTTGATTCCTGCAACAAGTGCATCTCTTATCGTGTTCTGCTGATACAAAAATCCCGGATTGGTTCCCGGCTCACAGTCGAACCATGTTCCCCACTCATCCACAATCATGCCAACCTTGTGCTGCTTGTCATACTTGTTCATGATTGCCTCGTGATTCTTTATAAGCTCATCCATATAGAGAGTCTTATTAAGTGTCTGATACCACATCTTATCATCGAAATCCGTTGCGCTTCCCTTATGATCCCATCCACCCGGATGTGTATAGTAATGAAGTGATATGCCATCCATAAAGCCGTGAAGGAACTCCGGCGCCTTAAAGCAGGTATCCATCACCTTGTCTGTCCAGTTGTAATCGTCAACATTCGCTCCGCATGCAACCTTGAAGATAGGCTTATCCGGATGATAGTTTCTTACATAAGTCTGGTATCTTCTATAAAGATTTCCGTAATACTCAGGTGTCATGTTTCCGCCGCAGCCCCAGTTCTCATTTCCCACTCCGAAGTAGTCGACTGTCCAAGGCTTCTCAGAACCGTTCTTCTTTCTCAAATCACTCATAGGTGATACACCCTCAAAGGTCATATACTCAACCCATTCGCTCATCTCCTGAACCGTTCCGCTTCCGACATTGCCGTTGACGTAGTTCTTACAGCCAAGCTGCCTGCAGAGCTCCATGAACTCATGCGTTCCGAAGCTGTTGTCCTCTACAACACCGCCCCAGTGGGTGTTTATCATCTTCTTTCTGCCCTCAGCAGGTCCTATGCCATCCTTCCAGTGATACTCATCCGCAAAGCAGCCGCCCGGCCATCTGAGAACAGGAATCTGTATGTCCTTTAATGCCTCCACGACATCTGTTCTCATTCCGTTCACATTAGGAATGGAAGAATCCTTTCCGACAAAAATCCCCTCATAAATACATCTTCCTAAATGCTCCGAAAAATGTCCCTGAATCTCCGGATTGATGTGACCCTTTTTGTTCTTAGGGTTTATGTACAACTTGCTCATTTTTCGTCCTCCTTTTTAACTTTTTTTATTAAATTTACATAAATTTTATTTTTCAGTAAAACAGAACAAGTCTTAAAACGATTTCGTGGTTTATATTTCACTTTTTGTTTAACCTATTCTATTTTCGGTGAAATGTTAATATAAACATAGCTCTTTTTATTGTATAATTCAATACTTAATTGCTTAATCCGATATAGAAAGATTCACTCATTTTTTGTGCATTTTGCACAAATGCATTTTCTTATTGACTATTTCTTTTAAACATTTTATACTTAAAAGAAAAATTAAATATTTCACTTTATAAATCAAACCATGCATAATTACCAACCTAAGGAGACCTGCCAATATGTACTATATTAAATCATTAAACGAAGCCGAAGAAGTCTTTAAGGCACTCAGCACCCCTATGAGACTTCAGATTATGGAACTTATCTATCAAAATGATCATCTGAGCATGAATGACCTTGCGGAAACTCTTGGTCTTACCAACAGTGCCATATCTATGCATGTCGGCAAGCTTGAGGCGGCCGGTCTTGTCTCCGTTCAGGTGGCCTCCGGCAAGCGAGGTATTATGAAGATAGTCCGTCCACGCTATGAACGCCTTATCATAGACATGGTTCCGAATGCCGGTTCTATCAAATGCTATACCGATGAGATAGATATAGGACACTACATCAGTTACGATGTTCATCCTACCTGTGGTCTGTCCACCTCCGGAAACCTTATCGGCGACCTCGATAACCCTAAGGTTTTTTCATATCCTGAGCGTTTTAAGGCTGATATACTATGGGTCGGATATGGGTATGTGACATATAATCTTCCCAACCGTCTAAAGCTCGGCCAGACCTTGTCCGAAATACAGATTTCATTTGAGATAAGCTCTGAGTGTCCTGAGCACAATGACAATTATCCAAGTGATATCTATTTTGACATCAACGGGAAAGCTCTCGGGAAATGGATAAGCCCCGGTGACTTCGGCAACAGACGAGGTATGCTGTGCCCTAACTGGTGGCCGGACGGACTCAACCAGTACGGTCTGTTAAAAACATTGGTTATAAATCATTCCGGTACATTTATGGACGGAACTGCCAGACTGTCATCAGTAACCATCAATGACCTTGCACTTAACTATGATTCGATAATCAATTTCACCATATCCGTTCCGGCAGATACACCTAACTGCGGCGGATTCACCTTGTTCGGCGCCTCATTCGGAGATTTCAGCCAGAACATCGTGGTGAAGCTGTTCTATGAAGATTCATCCTCTGAATTTTAATTGTTTTATCAATAATGTTCCTGCAAATGCCTTGAAAATATTCATCTAAAATGATAAAGTAATATATGTGTTGGGAAGTACTCCTTCCCAACACATTGTATTTTACGGCAGTATATATAAAGACAAGGAGTTTACCATGTTTAAACCCGATGACAATAATTTTGAGCAAAGTCACTTTGCAGCAGTGCTGGCTCTTACCAAGGAAAATCTGGAAAAATATAGAAAAGAGGAGAAAGCTCTGTCCGATGAACTCTACACTCTTCTTGAGACCTATGGTGCCAAGGATGTCGAAGCTCTTTCAATGATTGACAACATACAGGTAATGTATGAGCGTGCCCGGCATGAAGCCGCCAGAGCTGAAAGGGCAAGGCAGAAGCCCTTCTTCGGAAGAATCGATTTTGTCGATGGTAATCACAAGAGCAATGACACCATCTATATAGGCAAGGTCGGCATATCCCGCGATGTGACCCACCCTGAGGTCATCGACTGGCGTGCCCCTGTTGCCAACTCATACTACGAAAGCCACATCGGAGAAGTCACCTACTCTGTCCCAGGGGAGGGCAGCTTTGTGATTGACCTTAAGAAAAAGAGAACCTACGAAATTAAGGATGATACCCTGCTCTCCTTTTTTGACAGTGACGTTGTCGCAAACGATGAGCTTCTAAACAGATACCTCTCCCAGAACAAAAAGGCTGTTCTCGGTGAGATTATTGCGACAATCCAGAAGGAACAGAATGACATCATAAGGCAGTCACCTTACAAAAGCATAATAGTTCAGGGAGCCGCCGGCTCAGGAAAAACAACAGTTGCCATGCACAGGATATCCTATATACTGTACAACTATGAGAAAGACTTTAAGCCGGCAGATTTTTACATTGTCGGGAGCAACAAGCTTCTCCTAAATTACATTACCAGTGTCCTGCCGGACTTAGACGTAAACGGTGTCCGCCAGATGACAATGGAGGAGCTTTTTGTGAGACTTATGTATGAGGACTGGGACAGAGACACCCAGAATATTGCTCCGCTTGCCATGCCGTCCGCAGCATACCCTGCCTCCTTAAAGCGCGGAACACTCACATGGTTTCGTGAGCTTGAGGCGTTCTGCAATAATTTTGAGAGAAATGTCATCGACACAAGGGATGTCATCCTCAAATCGAATGAGAATGTGCTTCTCGAACATGACGTCTGTGTCACCCTGCTCACATCCCAGTCCATCACAGCATTCCTTGATGAAAACCCACAGCTATCTACACAGCTTAAGATAGAGCACCTCAACAGCCGCATACTTTCGCGCCTTGAGAATGAACTCATGGGAAAGGAAATCCGGTACTCACCGGAGGAAAAGAAGGCTCTCACGCGCTTCTACCGCCAGTACTTCGGACCTAAGAAGTGGAAATACTCCACATACGGCATATACTCCGATTTTCTGAAATCCCAGGAGAAAAAATACGGCACCGTGTTCCCTTATGACGCTGAAGCTCCTGATTTATATGACCTCGCCGCCCTAGCCTACATCTACAAGCGTACCAAGGAAAATGACCCTATTGAGGAGGCACATCATGTTGTCATAGATGAGGCACAGGACTTCGGAATGATGGCATATATGAGCCTGCACTACTGCATGCGCGGCTGTACCTACACAATAATGGGTGACGTCGCACAGAATATCCACTATGAACACGGACTGAATGACTGGACTGAGCTCACCGCCAACTTCCTCACCGGCGAATATGACAGCTTCAATCTCCTAAGAAAGAGCTACCGCAACACTGTTGAGATATCCCACTTTGCAACGGACATTTTAAGGCACGGATCCTTCTCAATCTACCCTGTTGAACCGATTATAAGACACGGCAGGGACGTGGAAATATCGGCTTTTGCGGATGATAATGAGCTTATCCGGAATACTGCTGCCAAAATCAATGCATGGAAGAAAGCCGGCTATGAGACAATAGCGATAATCTGCCCTGATATTGATACCTCAAGAGCAGCCGCCAATGAGCTTTCGGAATACACTCAGGTCAATGACTTTGACGCGATGGAATTTGACACCGGGACAATGGTTCTTCCAATCACCTACACCAAGGGACTGGAATTCGACTGCTGCATACTTATGAATCCGGACATTGACGCGTATCCAGCATGTGATGCCAATGTGAAGCTCCTCTATGTAGCGGCAACCCGCGCTCTCCATGAGCTTGCCGTCTACCACACCGGAACACTCACGCCATTGATTGCAGAGCCTATCCCGGATTCAGTAGGAAATGCTGTGTTTGACGCAGAGAACATGCAGCCTAACAGAGTGCGAAAGACTGTGACGTTCAGCTCCATCAAGCCTGCCACAGCCATTTCCGGCGAAGATGAACCGACCGGTGCAGCCGGAACAAATCCTGCCACACCGGACGCAAAGAGAACCTTCCCGGCTTCCGCAGCGGCAGACCTTTCGGAAAAATATAAGGCTCCGGCAGCACGAAAAGCTTCACCTTACCCTGCCATGCCATACACCACACCGCCCACAGCTGCATATAAAGCTGTCGACTACAGCAACAAGATTATGTGCATGTCGGAATACACCTTCGGCTCTGTTCCGAAGATGGATGTACTTAAGCAGAATCCGAACCGCATGGCAGCATATCCGTTCAGAGCGGTAAGACGTGAGGGCAACAGCCTCATCCTCGACAGTATCAACGCAACGCTCACGCTCACCCCTTATGCTTCTTCAATGGTGCGTGTGAGCTACCACAGGGCAGGAGCCCAGATACCTGAGGCGAAATGCATTGAGAACAGAAAGACCACCGATAAATGGAAATTCAAAGACACTCCGGACACGGTTCTGCTCGCCACCTCTGCGCTCTACCTTCGGATTGACAAGAAGAATGGGCTTATAAGCTTCTGCGACAAGGATAAAAACGTACTCTTAAACGAAAAGCAGCCGGGACATATCTTAGAGACGACCAAAAACAGAAGTATATGCTTCTTCGACTTTGACAGCACACAGAAGCTCTACGCCTTCGGTGCAAGCAACCGCGACCAGCTTCCGCTCAACCGCGTTGCAAGATATATATCTTTCGGAAAGAGCAGGCTGAAAGCTCCTTGTGTCATATCTGATAAAGGCTATGGACTGGCGATAAGCCATGACTTTACGGTGCTCTTTAACAGCATACCAACCTACGGAGCCTTCATTGCCCTAGACGAGGCACAGTATTTTGATTACTACTTCTTCACCGGAAGCACGGACGAGGAACTTATCAAAAAATACAACTGGATACGAAGTAAAAACAGGGAGGCCGATTAGCCTCCCTGTTTTTAATATTACATCTAAATAATAATGTATGATATCAATATTTATTTTATTCAACTGACTTAAGTGACTCTGCCATATTGATTTTATTAAGCTTAAAATACATAAGCAGATTTACAGCTATGGCAAATACAAAAGTGAGCACAACACTTAATATATAGCTCGTGAGCGTTACCCTGCTCTCAAAGTATACAGCCTCAACATTGATGCACTCCATGATGAACATGTGCAGAAGCTTTCCAAGACCAAGACCTAACAGCGCTCCTATTCCGGTTAAGATAAAATTCTCCCTGAACACATACGAAGCTGTCTCCCACGAATAGAAGCCCAGCACCTTGATTGTTGCGATCTCCCTTATTCTTTCGGTAATATTTATGTTCGTAAGGTTATAAAGCACAACAAACGCAAGCGCAGCAGCAAGCACGATTACAAGGAGCACCACATAATTTATGCTCGATATCATATTGTTGAACCGGCTCTCCGTATCCGCATTGACACCTGCCGAACTCACATCGTCCGTGGACAGCAGGTCTGCCACTGTCTGATGTGCGTCCCTTCCATTCCTCAGTGAGGCATATATTGTTCTGTACTCCGGCTCATGCCCAAAAGCCGATAAATAAGTCTCCTTGGCAATAAAAACATAGTTGAACACATAATTCTTACATACAGCGGCAACCGTGACCGTCATAGTGTTAAAATCATCATCCGTAATTGTCAGTGTATCGCCCTTTTTCACTCCAAGTATCTTTGCAAGTCTCCTTGTAAGTATCGCCTCTCCCCCTGCAGGGTATGTGAGTGCCTCACCGCTCTTATAGCTTAAGAAATTATACTGCTTTTTAAAATCCTCCTCATTCTCAGGAATTATGATATTAGAGGACTTCTTATTGCTGCCGCTCACGATATCCATCGTCGAAGAGTTAAGAAAGGCATAGCTGTCAAAATACTCCTCAAATTCACCTCCAAGCTTCTGCCTTTCCGTCTCATCCGCTGCCTCCCCAAGGGTAAGTGTCATATCATATACAGATATCTCACGGTACTGTGCACTTACAATATCGCTAAAGGAATCCTTAAGTCCAAGTGCAGTGACAACAAGTGCACTGCAGCCGCCAATTCCCATTATCATCATAATGAAACGCTTTTTGTATCTGAAAACATTTCTTATGGAGACCTTTTTCAAAAAGCTGAGTCTCTTCCAGATAAATCCTGCCCGCTCCAGCAGAATCCTCTTTCCGCTCTTAGGTGCCTTAGGACGTATCAGCATGGCAGGTGAGCTGTGGAACTGTGCAGCACATGAAAAATATGTCGCTCCCATTGAGCAGAGCACCGCCGCCGCAATTGATATTATTCCTATTCTTATATCCCAGACGTATGTAAGCTCTGCGAAGTCATACAACATTCCATAACCCATCCAGATTACCTTCGGGAACAACAGATTGCCTGCCACATATCCGAATACTGAGCCTCCCACAGCCGCCGAGCCTGAATAAAACAGATACTTTGCCATGACAGCCCCCTCACTGTAGCCAAGAGCCTTAAGCACTCCTATCTGTGTCCTCTCATCCTCGACCATCCGCGTCATGGTGGTCATGCACACAAGCGCTGCAACAGCAAAAAAGAAAATCGGGAAAACCGCCGCAACCTGATTGACTATATTGCTATCATTGTCGAAGCTTGCATAGCCTGCATTGGTATTCCTGTCAAGAAGATACACCGTCGGCTTCTTCAGCTCGTCAAGCTTACTCTGCGCATCGGCAATCTCTGCCTGTGCATCAGCACTCTCAGCTTCAAGCTCCTTAACTCCATCGGCATACTCTGCATATCCATCCTCAAGCTGCCTGCGGGCCTCATCTAGCTGCGCCTGTGCATCATCAAACATGCCCTCCGTATTCATTCCGGCAAGCTCAAGCGCCTGACGTGCTGCATCCACCTCATTCTGCTTCTCATCAAGCTCCTTTTCGGAGTCCTGAAGCCTGGTGTACGCATCGTCCAACTCCTTACGTGCCTTCGCAAGTTCATCTTCAAGCTCCTCTTTCGCGTCATCTATCTTGTCGGCAGCCTCACTGTAGAGCCTGTCATACCTCTTATCCGCGATTGCCTGCACGGAAGCCTTGAGCGCATCGGTGTGTGAATCAATGTACGAATCATACTCATCCGAATATATTACTGCATCGGAATCCATCTTTATGTATATCTCGTTATCATACTCCGCTGTGTACGCACCTCTCAAAAAATATGCGAAGCTCGACACACTTCCATTGCCGACCGAAGCTGTTCCGCGCTCGAAGTTGAGATACAGGGGTGACTGCACGCGCCCCACTATCTTATAGGTGCTGTATTTAAACGCAGCCTTCACATCGTCCGTGTTGCTGTCAGATATGATAAATTCCTTTCCTATATATCCGCTTCCATAGTACTTGCTGTCGACTATACATTCCCTGTCATTTTCCGGGAATCTGCCCTCAACAAGCTCAGGAATATTGATGTTATCTAACAGCGAATATGTGGCACTCACACATTCTCTTCCATCCTCAAGCGTTTGCAGCACAGCCTGATTTATACCGCCCTGTGCGTGCTTTACGCCATCGGCTTGTGTTAATGCCTCCACATCATCAATATCAAAGCCCAGCGTCGACAGCGCTCTGAAATCATATAATGCCGTATCTGAAAAATATTTATCCGCAGTGGCAACCATGTCTTCCCTGCACACCTTAAGTCCGGCGAACATGATAACACCCAGTGCCACTATCGAAAATATCGCAAGATACCTCCCCAGACTATGCCTTATCTCACGGAGTGAGGTCTTTTTCATCGCTGATTTCATATCATACACCTCCTCCTTACCACTCAATATCCTCCACCGGAACAATGTGTTCATTCTTAACCATGGACGTTACTGTTCCATTCTTCACGGTTATCACCCTGTCCGCCATCGCGGTAAGTGCACTGTTATGCGTTATGACAACCACTGTCTTGCCATCCCTCCTGCAGGTGTCCTGCAAGAGCTTAAGAACCTGCTTACCAGTCGCATAGTCCAATGCACCCGTCGGCTCATCGCACAACAGCAGCTTAGGATTCTTTGCAAGAGCTCTCGCAATCGCCACTCTCTGCTGCTCTCCACCCGAAAGCTGCGCCGGGAAGTTAGCCGCCCTGTTTTCCAGACCCACCTGCTTCAAGACCGTCATCGCATCAATAGGCTCCCTGCATATCTGGGAAGCCAGCTCGACATTCTCAAGCGCCGTCAGATTCTGGACAAGATTATAGAACTGGAACACAAAGCCAATATCATATCTTCTGTAGGTTGTAAGCTGCTTAGGCTTGTAGTCCGATATTCTGTTTCCATCAAGAATTACCTCGCCCTCCGTAAGCGTATCCATGCCACCGATAATATTTAAAATGGTGGTCTTTCCAGCTCCCGAGGCTCCGACAATGACGCAGAACTCTCCATTCTCAATCTCAAAATTCACATCCTGAAGCGCCGTAATAGTCACTTCTCCCATCTGATACGTCTTCTTCACATGCCTGCACTCAACAAATGCCATATTATCCCTCTTTTCTTTACGTTCCGGTTGTTAAGCTTCCCATACCTTACATTCCTAACATTTCAGGCAGCTATGCAGCTACAGGAGTCTATATCTCCTTACCCGCACACACCGCCCTATCGTTATCTTCTGAAAATGCATTTATAGTGTGTACAACTGTCACAAAAACCTTTGCCATGTAAGAACAAAAAGCTCTTGCTA
>DNFT01000055.1 GCA_003486385.1 Eubacterium sp.
ATATAATACGTTATACACTCGTAAATTAATTTGGCATGTTTTGACCCCAACATCATAATATATTTGATACTCTGATACAGTTGTTTCTATTAAAAATATCTTTACCGCAACCTTATTGCAGCTATCAGATTCCAAGATTGATTACATCATCCTCTGTTCCTGAAGCTGCTTCTTTCTCGTCTGAAGCTTCCTGTTTCTGTGCTCCCTCAGTCTCACTCTCAGCTTCCTTCCTGAAATCCTCGACCTTATCCGGACTGATAACAGGAAGTTCATCCACATTTCTGACTCCAAAGCTTCTAAGGAAGCTTTCCGTGGTTCCGAACAAAATAGGTCTTCCGGGAGCATCTAATCTTCCGACCTCATCCACAAGGCCATACTCCACAAGCTTATTTACCGCATGATCACAGCTTACGCCTCTTATGCCCTCTATCTCCTGCTTCGTGATAGGCTGCTTATATGCTATGATTGACAATGTCTCCAAAAGTACATCCGTAAGTACCTGTTTCTTAGGCTGTGCGGCAACCTTGATAAGATATTCATATGTCTCCGGCTTAGTGCACAACTGGAAGCTGTCACCTAATTCTATGATTTTAATTCCTCTGTCTTCCGCCTCATATCTATCCATCAGATTATGTATCAGTTTTACCGTTGTAGACACATCCTGTTCAATAGCGGCTGCCAGCTTCGCTGTCTCCACCGATTCTCCCATGGTAAAAAGCACCGCTTCAATAACTGCATACATCTTCTCTATACTCATGACTGTGCGTTATCCTCCCCGGCAAACATAGTTTCATCAAACTCCGTACTCTTGACCGTTATAACAATATCGTCTTCACGGCTTTCCTGCTCTACAGTGATATTTCCCATCTTTATAAGCTCAAGCACAGCAAGAAACGTCACAATAACCTGAACCTTGCTTGAAGCCGACGAAAGAAGCTCCTTGAACGAGAAATGCTCATGCTCCATGATAAAATCACGGACATACGACATCTTCTCGTCGAGACTTACCTCCTCCTTCTCAATCCTGCCGAACTTACTCCTTATCGGGTCAAGCTTATTCTCCTGACGTTTCATTATATCATCGAATATTACCCTCAGCTTAGCAAGATTCATATCCCCCACAAGCTCTTCAAGGTTGACCGGCTGTCTGTAAGCTGCCACCTCATCAGGAACGGTAGGCTTTTTAAACAATGACTTATCAGCATCCATATACATATCCTTGAGTTCATAAGACATATACTTATACATCTTATATTCCAGCAATTTTTCAACCAGTTCCGCCCTAGGGTCTTCCTCCTCGCCTTCCTCATTGACTTCCTTCGGAAGAAGCATCTTAGACTTGATATCAAGCAGTGTAGCTGCCATAACAAGAAATTCACTGACAACATTCAGGTCTTTCTTTTCCATTCTGTTGACATACTCCATATACTGCTCTGTGATAAGCACTATAGGTATATCATAAATATTAACTTTATTTTTGTCGATAAGGTGCAGCAAAAGGTCAAGCGGACCTTCAAACACCTCAAGCTTCACTGGAATTGCCATCTGTTCTCTACCTCTTGCAAAACACTCCGGGCAGCATATATGCCATGCCTATATTGACACAGCAACCCATAGTCAAACGGATATTCGCAATCCGCTTCGCTGCTTGCTCATAACTGAATAACTGCTGTGCAGTTTATCAGAAGGAGCTTGCACTCCTCCTGATACAAGCAAGTTCCCACCAACTGCTTATTGTTTTTCGCAATTGAAGCAGGGAACTTACTTGATTCAGTTAAATAATCATACCGCAAAAACCTAACTATGACAAGTGGCAAATTAAAATCTTAAAAGCTATCACTTCATCTGCGATGAAGCACAGCCGTCACAAGCTCCGGCGGATTATTTATACGGACATTGATTGTATGTGTTCCAAGCCCCCTGCCAAGCAGCATAGTACTATTTTTTTCATGGTACTCTCCACCATCATAGTGCGGGAACAGAGTATAATCTGGATTGAGAACTCCGCCTGCAAAGGGCAGTCTTACTATCCCTCCGTGGACATGTCCCGAAAATACAAGGTCTGCTCCCCATGCAGCATATTGCTTAAAAAACATCGGATTATGCGCTATCAGTATGCCATAGCCATCAAGAGGCATTCCTATAAGCCCTGATATATAATCCTCCTTCATTGATGGTCTGTTCCTTATAAGAAAGAACTCCTTGCCTATCTCAAGCCCATATATGTGTATAAGCTCTCCGTTTTTCTTATAATTCACATGTCCGTTATTCAAAATCTTAACACCCGCTTTTTTGAGTGCCAGCATGAGCTTATTGTATCTGTCACCATACTTTTCGGTATATACCTTGACCTTCGTCTCATGGTTTCCATTTGCAAAAAATACAGGATATCTGTCTGCCAATCTCTTTAAAAGTCCGACAACCTCATCCGAGCCATCAGAATGTTTTCGTGTGAGCAGATCTCCCGCCACTATTACAAGCTCCGGCTCCTGCTCAACAATCATCCCATAGAGCTTCTCAAGCGAAATTCCATACACATTATCGTGAAGGTCACTTAACATTGCTATCTTCATTCCATCAAAGCTGCACGGCAGTTTTTCGGAATAAACATCATAGATTGAGTTTACTATTTTTTTCATTCAATATCCACTTTCCTGTTTTCAATATTCATGATGTTAGGGTCAAAACATGTGCTGTAAACTTAGCGTGTATAACGTATTATATTTATGCATATCACGACTTTTGGTAGAAGCTTAGATGTTCTTAGAACTCTGCTTAATACCTAGCCAAAAGCAGCACGGATGCTGCTTTTGAA
>DNFT01000124.1:0-55209 GCA_003486385.1 Eubacterium sp.
TATGCATAAATATAATACGTTATGCACTCATACATTATATTGGCATGTTTTGGCGACAACATCATATAGAATAAAGCATAAAAATATCGCTTTTGAATCTGCAGCGCGGAAGCCGCTTTTTCAAAAGCGATATTTTGGGATTAAAGGGAAAATCTAAAGAAGAAAATTAATTCTCCTCTTTGCCGAAGTAGTCATTGAATTTCTTTTCTACAGCGTCATAGGTATCCTTGCAAAGTGAAGGAAGCTCCCTGCCCCATGCACCTGTAGCCTGTTCATAGCCCTTTTTGAATGCCTCAAGCATGCTCTGCATTTTATCCTTGTCGCCGCCAGAGAGAGCCTGTGCAAAATCAAAAATACGGTCTGAGGTCTGCTTAACTCCCCAGTAGCCATCCTCGGAGATATCCTCCTTAGCCTGTGCTGCTGTGGCAGAGTCAACCTTGAGCTCACCGTTTGCGAGAGCCTTTATCATATCTTCGCTGGAAGCGAAAGTCTTTCCCTGCTTTAAAAACATATCCGAGACAAGGGACTTCATCTTGCCGGTACGGTCTGCAAGATCCTGCTTCATCTGTGCGACAACGGCAGCGTTGCTCTTCTGTCTGGTTGTTGTCCTGCTGGAAGCCTCATATACTGCAGCATCCTTAGAGAAGGAGGCTGTAGATGTCTTATTGTCTTTATTAGTGCTGTTCTTTACCGCTGTGTCGGTATATGCAGCGTTGTCATAGCCGTTAGTTGTAATTCCGTTTACATTCATTATTATGGACTCCTTTCCAATGTAAAATATAGTTCAGTCAATTGCATAATGTACGATATTCATTAACAGAATATCGCAGATATTCTCAGTATAAAATGCAATTAAACCATCTTTCAATATATATATCGGTAGAAAGGTTAAAAAAGTTAATCATGGTATATATTTTCGGTTGATTTGTATAATATGTATGTATATAATATGGTGTGTACTGTATACATAATTCATAATACACTTTAATTTATAAGGAAATGGATATAATGGATGAGATAAGATTAAGAGCATACGCTAAGGTTAATCTTGGACTTGATGTGCTTAGGCGCAGGGAGGATGGGTACCATGATGTGCGTATGATAATGCAGAATATTAATTTGTTTGACAAGCTTACAATAAAGAAAAAGAAAGAAGCAGGAATCAATATCAGTACGAATCTGCCATACCTTCCGACCGATTCAAATAACCTTGTGTACAGGGCAGCAGCACTGCTCATCGATGAATTCGGAATAGAAGGCGGAGTGGATATTGACCTGTACAAGTTTATTCCGGTGGCAGCGGGCATGGCGGGAGGAAGTGCCGATGCGGCTGCTGTTTTATATGGCATGAATGAGCTTTTCGGCTTGAAATTAAGTATCGGGGAGCTGATGAAGAGAGGTGTCAGGCTCGGAGCAGATATTCCTTACTGCCTTATGGGAGGAACGGTGCTTGCCGAGGGAATAGGTGAGAAGCTTACAAGACTTAAGGCGTGCCCGGACTGCTATTTTGTTGTGGCTAAGCCTCCTTTTCCGGTATCGACGAAGCTTGTCTATGACAAGCTTGTGATTGATGGAAGTACGGTGCACCCTGATATAGATGGAATTATGCATGCGATAGCTGATGGTGATGTGGGAGGAATAGCCTCACGATTGCTGAATGTGCTTGAGACTGTCACTGCGAAGGAATATCCCGATATAGAAGGAATCAAGGATAAGATGAGAGAGTGTGGTGCGTTAAATGCCCTTATGAGTGGCAGCGGGCCTACTGTTTTTGGCATATTTGATGACAAGGACAAGGCGTGCGAATGTAACCGCATACTAAGGCAGGACAGCAGGGTAAAGACAGCGTATGTTGCAGAGAGCTGCAGTGGCGGGTTTAACTGTGAATATTAGTATACAGAAGGAGATTAGATTTTTATGTTAGAGGACAGCAATTTTCAGGTCACGATGAATGAGTATCTTCCGCTTCGTGATGTTGTATTTAATACACTTAGACATGCGATACTTAAGGGGGAGCTTGAGCCGGGTGAGAGACTGATGGAGATATCACTTGCACAGAAGCTCGGTGTGAGCCGTACTCCGATCCGCGAGGCTATAAGAAAGCTTGAGCTTGAGGGTCTTGTGGTTATGGTGCCTAGAAAGGGAGCCGAGGTCGCGGACATTACAGAGAAGGATTTAAGGGATGTGCTGGAGGTACGCACAGCGCTTGAGGAGCTTTCTATTGAGCTTGCAATCAGGAATATGGATGAGGAACAGCTTGATAATCTGAAGAAAGCCAATGAAGCTTTTGCAAGAAATTCTGAGGGTGATGACCTTATCAAGATTGCTGAGTCCGATGTGGCGTTTCATGAGCATATATATATGGCAACCGGTAATAAGCGTCTTATTCAGATAATCAATAACCTGAGGGAGCAGATGTATCGCTATCGTCTTGAGTACATTAAGGACAAGACAACACATGAAAGACTTGTGCAGGAACACAACAGGATAATTGCTGCGATGCAGCAGGGAAATGTGAAGGAAGCAAAGGCGGCAATAAAGCTCCACGTTGAAAACCAGGAGGAGAATATTTTAAAATCCATAAAAATTAAGAATGCTTAGGAAAAGATGAGGTTTAAATTGTCTGCTGTACGGTAATACTTTCAATAACAATATTTTGAAAGGGAGATTATTCGTATGAGCAGATGCAGTATAGCCGCATGGTGCCTTATGGTGCTGTGCTCAATCATTTTTTTTACATATAGTGCAGGACAGAACCGTTCCGTCACACAGCTTCAGAAGGATATAGCAGGGGAGATAATAAGATTCCATGTACGTGCCAACAGTGACACGGATGCGGATCAGCAGCTTAAGCTGTATGTAAAGGAAGAGCTTGTGAAGTACATGGGGGAGCTTCTGAAGGATGCTTCAGATAGAAGTGATGCGGAGAACATTCTTAATGAAAATATAGAAAATATAGAAAATGTTGCAAAAGGGGTTATCAAGGAACATAAAAAGGAATATAATGTAAAGGCTTATTTTGAAGAATCGTATTTTCCGGTCAAGGTATATGCAGACATGACATTTCCGCAGGGAGTCTATGAAGCATTCCGCGTGGATATAGGGGCGGCTGAGGGGAAGAACTGGTGGTGTGTGCTTTACCCTAGTCTGTGCTTTGCGGATATCAGCCATGGAACCATGGACACTGCGGCGAAGGAGGAGCTGGAAGCTGTTCTTGATGAGGACGAACTTGAACTTTTGTATGAGAACAAGGACGGAGATAAGAGGGAACGGGTTTATGAATTTAAGATTTTTACTTTTCTTAATAAGCTGATTAAATGAGCCACATCTGAGCGGAAATGACGTGTTGCATTTGTCACATACCGTAAGGCGGAATCGCCTGTGTAAATGTTCGGAGAAGGCTTATGAAGTATAGAATGGAGATTGATATGTCAAAGCTTAAGGTTGCGGTGCTTTTCGGTGGACAGTCATCAGAGCATGAGGTGTCCTGCCGTTCAGCACTCACTATAATACATAATATGGATAAGGAGCGCTATGAGCAGCTTCTTGTAGGAATCACAAAGGAAGGAAGATGGCTTTTAACCCCGAATGCGGAAGCTATTGAGGATGGAAGCTGGAGAAATGGGAGTACGGAGCTGATTCTGTCACCGGATACAACACATAAGGGCTTCATAGCGATGAAGGACGGAAGGTCTGAGGTTATAGCTGTCGATGTTGTATTTCCGGTACTGCATGGTCTGTATGGTGAGGACGGAACGGTTCAGGGAGTTCTTGAGCTTGCAAAAATTCCTTATGTAGGCTGTGGCGTTGTCGCTTCCGGCGTATCCATGGATAAGCTTTTTACCAAAATTATTGCTGCGACTGTGGGCGTAAAGCAGGCTGGGTATGAGGCTGTAAGACGCACAGAGCTTGAGCATATGGACATAGTTGTGGACAGGATAGAGAAAGCACTGCCTTATCCTGTATTTATCAAGCCTGCCAACGCAGGTTCGTCCTGTGGTGTGAGCAAGGCAAAGGACCGGGAAGGTCTTATAAAGGGCTTGAAGCTTGCCGCACAGCATGACAGAAAGCTTCTTGTTGAGGAGACAATAGTCGGACGTGAGGTTGAGTGTGCCGTTCTAGGCGGTGAGAATCCTGAGGCTTCCGGTGTCGGTGAGGTTCTTCCGGCAGGCAACGCAGCCTTCTATGACTATGAGGCGAAGTATGCCAATGCCGATTCTAAGACAGACACACATCCTTCATTCCCGGAGGGCAAGGAGGATGAGATAAGAAGCGATGCGGTGAAGATTTTTAAGGCTGTCGACGGATATGGCCTTGCAAGGGTGGATTTCTTCTTAAAAGAGGACGGAACCGTTGTATTCAATGAGATAAATACACTTCCGGGTTTTACCTCAATCAGCATGTATCCTATGCTCTGGAACGAAAGAGGCGTCAATGTGACAAACCTCATTGATAAGCTTATTGAGCTTGCACTTAAGAGATTTTAGGAGGAACGTATGAGAAAGGATGCCCCGATAGGTGTGTTCGATTCGGGTGTGGGAGGTCTGACTGTTGCCAGAGAGATAATCAGACAGATACCGAATGAACGCATTGTATATTTTGGAGATACGGCGAGACTTCCGTATGGAACCAAGTCAAAGGACACGATAATACGTTATGCAAGGCAGATAGTGAATTTCCTTATGGATGAGGGCGTTAAGGCTATAGTTGTGGCATGTAATACGGCAAGCGCTTATGCTCTTGAGGAGATTAAGGACGAGATAGAGGTTCCTGTAATCGGAGTGGTCAAGCCGGGAGCAAGGACAGCGGTTTCGGTTACTAAAAATAATCGTATAGGAATAATTGCCACAGAGGGAACGATAAACAGTGGTCTTTATACAAGACTTATACATGAGGAGAATCCGGACATAGAGGTTGTCGGAAAGGCATGTCCGCTTCTGGTATCGCTAGTCGAGGAGGGGTGGCTTCATGACAGTATTACCGATCAGGTGCTGGAGCGCTATCTTGAGAGCCTTAAGCGGGAGAACATAGACACATTGGTGCTTGGATGTACACATTATCCGCTTCTTAGAAGCTCCATCGGAAAAATCATGGGCGATAAGGTCAACCTTGTGAATCCTGCGTACGAGACTGCACTTGAGTTAAAGCGTCTCCTTGCAAAAAAGGAGCTTGCCAACGTAAAGGATGTGGAGGAGCCTAGCGTCATGTATCGTTTCTATGTCAGCGATGCGGCGGAAAAATTTAAAAATATAGCTAATATGATACTCCCATTCGATATTGAGACGACAAAGCAGATCAATATTGACGAATATTAAAAAGATTATGGTGTGAAGGATAAGTATTGAAGCTTAGACTTCACACATATTTTTTCATTTTATTTAATTAAGGGTAGTTTGAAAATATACACATGTGAATAGTATGAAGGATATGATTTATATTTTTGGGGAAAATGCCATACCGATGAAACAGGCGGCATTTTGGAGAGAAACGCTGAACAGTTGATTTATTGTTATACAATATAAATTGTGCCTGCATACATGATGTTCGCAGCAAGTTGTCCGGAAATGAGGAATAACATGAAAGAGAATATTGTTTTATATATTACAGGCCTGCACAGCACAGGCTCAGATGATGATTCGGTGGAGATGATATACGCCGGAAAGCATTATTTCAGAAACGGAAAGCATTTTATAAAGTATCAGGAGAGTCTTGAGGACGGGCTTTTGACCGATAACATGATTAAGATTTCGCCTAAAGAGGTGGAGCTTGTAAAAAAAGGACCCATGACCACCAACATGCTGTTCACCATCGGAGAAAAGAACCTGAGCTATTATGACACTCCATTTGGAAGCATGACAATGGGGATAGATACCTCCGATATGTGCATAACTGAGAATGATGGAGAGATGAATGTGGATATCCACTATAATCTCGAGATGAATGGGAATCATGTGGCGAAGAGCCATGTTGTTATTAAGGTAAGGGAAGAGAACCGGGAATAAACGGTGATAGACTGGTAAAGATATATTTAGAATATGTGAATGGTGCAGATAACCTGATGAGAGAGAATTACTTTTGTCGGGTTATTTCTGTTTGTAAGGTTTTATTGGAATATGGAAAGATATATTTTAAAAAATCGGTTATCTATTGTACCTTTTCAAACAAATAATGATTTGTTATAATAAAAAAGGATTATCAATATAAATAGGGTTAAAATTGCAGCTGGCAAAGGGTGTTAAATAAGGAGAAGCAATATGGCGTCATGGAAGTTAAGGGTTGAAAATTATGGAAAAATAAAGTCTGCCGAAATAGAAATTGCTCCATTGACATTGTTCGTGGGTGATAATAATAGTGGAAAAAGCTATTTAATGTCTCTTCTGTGGGGAATAGAAAATTTAGGTGTAGAAGCTTTGTTAGGAAGTGAATATCTTGAGTCTGAGGAGACGGATGAGCTCAGTGAATGGCTTATCAGCCAAATGAAAACGGCTATACAGAAGAAAAAGCATATTGCGCCATTAGAAGATATATCCGAAATGTTAAGTAATGTTCTTAATAAGGGTTTGGAAAAGAATAAGGATAATTTTGTGAGAAGAATCTTTAATAGTGATAATGTTTCAATTGGAAAATTATCGATAGATTTAGGTGATTTTAAAGGAAGAATCTTGGATATTGAATTGAATGAACAAACAGAGTTGCTATCATTATCTATTGATTCACGAGAGGCATTGGAAGTTCATAGAACCATTGTTGAAAGTAAAACATTGAAAGAAAGAAGATATTTTAATAGTATTTTAATTCAAGTGTTGTATAAATCTATTATGGGTATTAAAATTGTTGAATCAGATACACAGAGGATTATATATCTTCCCGCGGCAAGAACCGGTTTTATGCTTACTAAGGATATTATAAATAAGGTTGGCAGAAACAATACATTTAATTTGCCGGATGATAGGGAAAAATTCACGCCTTTTGTCCGCCCGATTAACAATTTTTTGGATATTATGGGTGATTTGACTGTTGGACAAAAGAAAAATGAGAATTATATACATTTGGCGGAAGATATAGAGCATGAGATGACGGATGGAACGATTGAGTTCAGTGATATGCCAAACAAAGAGGTTATGTATGTGCCGGATGGACATAAGAAGGGGATTCCACTCAGGCTGGTTTCAGCAGTTGTGACGGAGCTATGTCCGTTAATCTTGATTTTAAAACATAGCGATAATATAGCACGCTTCTATTATGAGGAACCGGAAATGTGCCTTCACCCGCAACTGCAAAGCAGGATGGGTAAAGTTATTGCAAGGATAGTGAATGCCGGGATAGGTATGGTCATTACAACTCACAGCGATATAATTTTACAGCATATTAATAACATGATAAAGTTACAGAATCGCAAGGATTGTGATGAAATTTGTGATAGATTACACTATGGGAAAGAGGATTTGTTGAACTGTGACCAGGTAAGAGTGTACCAGTTAAAGGCAAGAGCAAAAGGAAAGACAGTTGTAGAAGAATTGAGCTGTGGGGAAAATGGTTTTATTGTTCCTACGTTTAATGACGCTCTTGACAGTATTATGAGTGAGGCATATGAGATTCAAGGGGATTTACATGAATAAAAAAACAGAATTTATTATCAATGAACTGCTGGTAGATAATTTTATCGAAAAAGAAACCAATGAAATTCTTCTTGAAGAGACAGAAGATACAGGTAAAAGCTCATTAAAAATACAATTGAAATCGATTGATAATCTCAGTATTAAGAATGTAGATAAGAAGAATACACAGATGAATTTCTTTCAGGATAGTAAAAATAAGTCAATGAATAAACGAGTTGACCATATTATTTTTGAACAGATTTCATATGACAAATGGAAACTGCATTTGATAGAAATGAAATCATCTGTAGGAAACGATAAGTGGATTGATATAAAGGGAAAGTTCAGGGCAAGCTATTTAGTGGCACGGGCAATAGCAGCTATGCTTGAGCTGGACATTCAGGAAACTTATATGTATACCACTTATGAAAAGGTCTCATTTGTTTTATCTGAAACTATGCCGGCTGCAAGAAGACTAAAGGTTGGTGGTGAGTATGTGAAGCCACAGGAGGAATGGGATGGAGCTGCATTCAGCCTGAATTTCGGAGAGAAAATCAGGTTTATTCATAAGCCGCTTCGTATGGTGAGAAACTCGCAGGGGATATTGACGGGTGAAAGAACTTTTAATCTTTGATTTGATAAGGGTTAGTACTAAGTTGAAAATAAAATAGTTGAATTTTTCCACAAAAATGTTAAAATATATGAGTATGACATTTTTACATAGGGAGGTACACTATGCCAGCTTGGTTAATAGTAATTCTGTCCATTCTTGCGGTGGTGCTTGTAGCATTTATCGTTCTTCTGATATTGGGCGGCAGATTACAGAAAAAGGCTAATTCACAGCAGGAGGCACTTGCCAGCGCAGCGCAGACAGTCTCAATGCTGATTATTGACAAAAAGAAATTGAAAATTTCGGAAGCGAATCTTCCGAAGGTAGTAACGGATCAGGTTCCTAAGTACGCACGCCGTGCTAAGTTCCCAATCGTCAAGGCAAGAGTTGTGGGCGGCGGAAGCAAGCCTATGAATCTTATCGCAGATGCAGCAGTTTTTGATATTCTTCCGGTAGGTAAGGAATGTAAGGTAGTAGTCAGCGGTATCTATATCACAGAGATTAAGAGTGTCCGCGGTGGCGTTATCCCTGCTCCACCTAAGAAGAAGGGGCTTGCAGGACTTATGCAGAAGGCTTCAAGAAAGGCTAAGGATTCCACCAAGGACAAGCCTGCTAAGGCAGATAAGAATGCGGCGGCAGACAATGGCAGGAAGGCTAAGAAGAGTAAGTAATAAATTGATATGGTTAGTCTTGGCACTATAATATGAAATATAAATAAGCTCACGCACATTGGTTCAATGTGTGTGGGCTTATTTTTTTAGCATGGCTCATAAAAGAGTTTTTAATAAAAGTTATTGAGCTATAAGCACCTTTTTTCCTTCAAATGCAAAGCCGTAATGTTGTATGCGGGATTTTGGTATTCCGCGGTTTATCAATTCGGCGTCATAGTTCTTGCCCTCAATCTGGCGTAGTGCAGCCTGTGCCGTATCTGCAAGTGTAGCTTCTCCGTCGGCATCATGCACCTTAAATTCAAGCACGATGCCATCATGCGTCTTGTCATGGATATCGGCTGGAATCAGCATGATATCGTATCTTCCATAGCCGCTTTCACGGTTAGATTTAATTTCGTATATGTCGCGAAGGTCGGATATAAGTCCAAGCACAAAGCCATGAAAAAAACGCTCCGGCTGGCTTCTCCTCGATGGATGGGTTCCTGTGTCAAAGCTGCTGAAGGTAGACAGTGCCACATCATTCATGTATATATTCATTTCCTTGAGATTACCTTTTAACAATGCCTCAACAAACTTATTATAATGTGCCTCACCACTTGAAAACCATGACGAAAACATATCGGAGAACATGCTGAGTGCCTCTAAATTAGTTATCGAAAGATGGTACCATGGTTTGCGGAGCAGACCTCTGTGTTCGACTGAGTTCACTTTCAAATATCCGCTTGCCATGAGTAAGCTCCATATAGCGTTCTCGTCCGTGTCAAGCTGGCTGAATATAATCTGCTCATCGAAACTTACCACTATTTCGCCGCCGTTTAAAAGATCTTCCATCATCTTCTTTACATCGGGAGAAGCAGTGCGTATGAGCTTGTTGACAAGTGAATTGGCGCTTGTCGAAGCCCAGTAAGGCTTAAGTTCCTTTTCGGAAAGAAAGTTAATTATTGACCATGGATTATAAATGTCCGTGTGTGAACCGAATGTGAAACCGTCATACCACCATTTTACATCTGCTTTTCTTTCTGATAAGTCAAATAATTCGAGGGCTCCAAAAACCTCCGGTTCCGTAAAGCCAAAATATGTGCTGTACTTTTCTGAGGTCGTTGTTATCACGCTCAGGTTGTTCAGGTCGGAAAATATTGATTGCTTTGATACTCTTGTGATACCTGTCATCACTGCGCGTTCAAGGTAAGGGTTAGTCTTGAAGGTGTTGTTAAAAATATTGCGCATAAATGAAGTAAATTCGTTCCAGTATCCATTGACGTAGGCTTCCTGCATTGGAGTATCATACTCATCCAGCAGCATAATGACTTTCTTTTTATAGTATCGTTCCAGATACCTGCACAATGTATTGAGTGAGGAGTAGCTTAGAGCGTCATCCATATACATGTTCATGTCATTAAATATCTTTTTCTCATTGTCGCTGAACAGATTGCTTTCCAATAAAAAACGGTTCTGTTCATACAACTCAGCTATCTGTGTCTTAATCTGCGTTTTGGAATCCTGTAAATTGTCCGCTTTCACGCCTGCAAAGCTTAAGAAGATAACAGGATATGTGCCCTGTAGCTGTCTGTATTTCTCGTTATTCCATATATTAAGTCCGTCAAACAAATCCGCACGTCCTGAATATCTGTTTGAAAAGAAGCAGTTAAGCATGCTCATATTAAGAGTTTTTCCAAAACGGCGTGGGCGTGTTATGAGTGTCACATCATCGCCAGCTTCCCACCACGCCTCAATGAGACCTGTTTTATCAATATAGAAGTAATTGTGCTCCCTGAGAGACGCAAAATCCTGCTTGCCGATGACAACCTTCATTCCAAAACAACCTCCTTCTAAATTACATTATAGCTGATATCTGAAATTAGTTTAACATAATGTATCATCTTTAGCAATTAAAACAACTTATTTTGCAATATTTTTCTTCGAAGATTAATATTGGTTTTTCTATGTGATTAACATCATATTTTTATTAGTATTTTTTATATCATTAATATTATGTCCTTTATTAATATCTTTTTCTAATATCAAGAATTATATCTATCTTCTATAATTCCACAAGCAATTAAAAATTTAAAAAGAGAATATATAGATGAGACTTGAATAAAAATTTTTTTTTCTGTCATATATTAAGAAAATTCTCAAAAGTAATTACAAAACGAGTGCTGTTCGTTTTTATTCCATTAATTAGTGATAGATTTGTCTATTTTTGAGAATAAGGCAAGGAAATACAAAACAAAATTAAAAAATTGAATCAGACTTGCTAATTATATGAAAGCGCGCAAGAGGCAGGCGAGATACACAAAAACAATATTAAATTTTAAAATTATTTAATTTGTTTTTAAGGTGTGTGTTGCTTATTTCTTGAGCGCTTTTATACCATTAGAAACTTTGTGTGTCTTTTTGATTCAGAAAAAAGGGATACATGAAGAGAAGAATACAGGATTTAATAAATAGTTCTAATTATATTTTTGAAGAGTACTTGGAAGATAAAGGAAATAAATTTTATACCTTTTATAAGGAATATGATGGAATTGTTTTGAATAAAAATGTTCCGAATCTAAATCAGAATGAACTTACAAATGTATGTTTTGAAAAATATTCTAATTTGGACAAGCTTGGGAGATGTGGTCAGGTGACAGCCTGTATTGGAAGGGAAAGATTTACAACTAAAAAGAGAGCATATATCGGACATATTATTCCATCGGGATGGCACAGTCTTAAATTTAACTGCATACAAGGTAAATACCTATATAACCGATGTCACCTTATTGGTCATCAATTATCTGGGCTGGATATTGATAATAATTTAATTACAGGAACAAGATACCTTAATATATCTCAAATGTTGCCTTTTGAAAATGCGATTGCCGGCTATTGCAGGGAGACGGGCAATCATGTCCTATATCGAGTTACCCCAATATATAAACAGGACAATTTAGTTGCTTTCGGGGTGTTGTTGGAGGCACTATCTGTTGAGGATTGTGGTAAAGAGATATGCTTCAATATTTATCTCTACAATCGGCAGCCTGAAATAAATATTGACTATAAAAAGGGATACAGTAAAGAGATTGAATTTAGTTTTAGCAATGATATAATATGATTTAGAAATGTTATTTTCGTAAAATAAATTAAAGAAAATAAAGTTGAGGTGTTTAAATGGGAGTAACATCAAGTTTAAGAAAGTTGGATGGATGTGAAAGTAAGGAAATTAATGAGTTTCTTTATAAAAATATGCCCGGCAAGGATGAACTTGTCTCTAATTTAGGAATAAAACCATTTGACAGAAAAAATCCTATACTTATTGGAGATTGCGTTAGTCATTCGTTATGTGGACGGATTGGAGCAATTTCAGAATGGTATATTGATATTCTTGCAAGTCGTTATACTGAAAATGAGACAAATTTTCTCACAGAAATAGAAGACAAAATTTTTGTAAATGCAAATGGAAAAATGGCAGTACGAAATCCATATAGAGATTCGGCTAAAAGAATAATAGCATGTTATAAATGTGTGAGGGCATATGTTAATGGGAAATCAGTGGGTGATAACGAGGTTATAGAGGCACTTGATACAATTGATAAACATGGGTTGAACCCTTTTAATTCGCAATCAT
Source organism: Eubacterium sp. (assembly GCA_003486385.1). Taxonomy (GTDB): domain Bacteria; phylum Bacillota; class Clostridia; order Lachnospirales; family Lachnospiraceae; genus CAG-882. Next base: position 12,490 of record DNFT01000124.1, read on the forward strand.
GTACTAGGGAACATAGTGACGAGGAAATCTATTATTATATATTTGAGAATAAATTGGAAGATAATGTGGTATCAGCCATAAAACAAATAGGAGACAGATTTCTTTGCCGGTTTATTGAAAGTGGGAAATTGAAAAAAGACAGTACGGTTATTATTAAACCCAAATGGGGAGCATGGTCAAAAGTGTATGGTGCGGAGGGGGATATATTTATTGACGGAATTATATATGACATTAAAAGTCGCTCAACAGAGGGGTATAAGAGTCAGGAAATAGCACAGATTTATGCTTATTACATATGCCACCTTATAGAAAGATATTATGATATTAAGATTATAGATATATTGAAACATCCATCTAATCTTCAGGGGAAAGATGTTACAGGCATAGGTTTGTATCTTTCAAGATTTGGTGAAATAGTAACATGTGATATGAGCAACGAAAGATATTGTTTATCGGAGAAACAAGTAAAACCTATTGCCGATATGATTGCTTTGCAATGCCAGGAAATTAAAAATAATAGAAATCGAAAGCTTGAGCAGCAATTAAATGTCGAATTGGGACGAATTACTTATGAAGTAGTTAGAAGAAGCTGATAGAAATTTGAAGTTGCATACTTGCTTGTAAATACTTCTATAATAAAAAGATATAATTGTGAATAGCATAACTTTGAAAGAAACTTAGATGTTCTTAAAACTCTATTTAATGCACGGCTATAGCCAACATGGATGTCGGCTATGGTGCCACCGCCCATGGAAAGGCGATAGGCATTGATGGCGGACATTAATGTTAGATTTTCTCAGCGTTTTTAGAACAGCTTGCTTCGTACAATGGAATTGCTATTCACAATTATAGCTTATTTATATTGCATTATAAATTTTTATATATTATCAAATTAACTTCTATGATAATTATTAAGAAGCTCCTTCTTCACATCATAAAGCCTGTCGGACAAATCAACATGTATCTCCTGCGGATTTTCAAAACGTCTCGATTCATCCCAGAGGGTGTTAAGCTCCTTCTTACAGTAAGACTGGATATTCATGACTTCCGGTGTCTCATATACACATTCGCCCTTTAAGAATACAGGAACCATAATCTCGCGGACCGTGTAGGTGCCGCCCTTTAACAGAGTTTTCTTCCAGGTGTGTACAGGGTCAAAAATCATCAGGTCTTTATTTTCGTCGAAGTGCTCGTCGGCAAAGGCGATGAGGTCAGCCTTAATCTTGCCGTTCTCCCTGTCGTAGAGACGGAATACGGTCTTGTTGCCCGGATTGGTAATCTTCTCTGAGTTTTCGGAGAGCTTAATCTTAGGAATAAATTCGCCGGTCTTTTCATCCTGTACCGCGGCAAGCTTGTATACACCGCCGAATGCAGGGCAGTCCTTGGCTGTGATGAGGTTGGTGCCGACACCCCATGAGGTGATGGTTGCCCCCTGATTCTTGAGTGAGGAAATCAGGTACTCATCAAGGTCGCTTGACGCGGAGATAACGGCGTCGGTGAATCCGGCGTCATCAAGCATTTTGCGCGCCTTCTTTGAGAGATATGCAAGGTCACCGGAGTCAAGTCTTATTCCGTAGAAGTTAGACTTTATGCCGGCCTCCCTCATCTCCTTGAATACGCGGATTGCGTTAGGCACACCGGAACCTAAGGTGTCGTAGGTGTCCACAAGAAGTATGCAGGCGTCAGGGTAGAGCTCAGCGTATTTTTTGAAGGCTGTGTACTCGTCAGGGAAGCTCATTATCCAGCTATGTGCGTGGGTGCCCTTTACAGGGACGTTAAACATCTGGCCTGTGAGAACGCAGCTTGTGCCGATACAGCCGCCAATCATTGCGGCGCGCGCACCGTAAAGACCTGCGTCCGGACCCTGCGCACGGCGAAGACCGAACTCCATAATACCATCACCGCCGGCGGCATATACAACTCTTGAGGCCTTTGTTGCGATAAGGCTCTGGTGGTTTACAATGTTCAGAAGCGCAGTCTCGACAAGCTGTGCCTCCATGATAGGTGCGACAACCTTCACAAGCGGCTCACGCGGGAATACAACTGTTCCCTCAGGAATCGCGTAGATATCGCCGGAAAAATGGAAGTTGAGGAGGTACTCTAAGAAGTCCTCATCGAACAGCTTAGTGCTTCTAAGGTAGTCGACATCGTCCTGCGAAAAATGCAAATCCTTAATATATTCTATAGCCTGATCAAGTCCGGCAGCGATGGAGTAGCTGCTGTCAAAAGGATTTTTGCGGAAAAATGCATCAAATACAACTGTAGGGTTAGTGTGGTTCTTAAAATAACCCTGCATCATGGTAAGCTCATATAAATCGGTGAGCAGAGTTAAATTTCTTGAATCGCTCATATTGAACCTTCTTTCTGCGATATTATCGCGGGGGTAGTGAATAGTGTTGTTTTTATGTTTATTTCATTGTATGTTAAAATATTAACAAAAACATTGCTTTTATCAAATGATAGCGATAGACATAAAAGCCTGTAAATGGCATTTGCATGGCTTAATTGTTGTGTTTTTGGCTTTTTAAGTCCTGTTAATATATTAACATTACAATTATTATACACGAGTCTGCGAAGAATGCAAGGACAAATACTTGCTGTTGTTTTATTGTGGGTATTTTATGTTGGAATTGCTTTTATATACCCATAGCTGTTTATTGAGCGGCATTTATTACCAGCGTGGAGGGTATATTTTATACATTTATATGCTCTATGCCCGGACAGCGAAGATTTTGTGGGTATAAATTGTATATTAGGACTGCATATACCCATGCAAGTATATTTTAAGTGTATATTATTGAATTTCGCATTGTTTGCGGGGTATAAGTTTGAAAGAAAAACTTTCAAACTATTTATTGGTGGCAGTACTGCAAGCAATGCTTGCAGTATGCAGGGGTATATAAATGAAAATAAGTTATATATACCCATAGCTGCGCATTATGTCACATTTTAGTATCGGTATGCATATATTGTGTAGGTGCATTAGCCGGAGCATAATAGGATATATTTTGCTAATAGTATTGTCTAATTATGTTTTTTGAAATATAATCAGAACATACAGTAAAATGCATGTCAGGTGTGTGCAGGATTATGGCTGCATGGGCTGCGGCCGGTGTTGTGGAAAATGGGGGGATGTTGATGTACAGATACATAACAAAAAATAAATGAATGTACATGTTCTACGTGAGCTTGTTATATCGGTGGCGCATAAGATGTCGGATGACATGGTTGGAAGGTATGATGAGGTGGTGACCTTAAAGAAGGTAATATAGCAGCAATTACAGGTAATTGAAAATTCAGTGCGTGATTGCAGGATATTGTGCGGTAGATTTGAGCTTTGAAATTACCTGGAAAATAATAAAAAAGTATCAGGAGAGAAATGACATGCTAAGATTGATTATCACAGCTTTATTTTTGGTAGTATTTTTTATATTCAGTATTCCGATGTTCGGCATACTGTGGATTATCGGCAAATTCAACAAGCCGAAGAAGGATATCCTTGCACTGAGAATCGTGCAGTGGGCGTTTAAGGTAATCAGATTCCTGTGCGGGGTCAGGACAACTGTTATCGGATATGAGAATATTCCGAAGGATGAACCGGTGTTATTCGTAGGCAACCACAACAGCAATTTTGACACAGTTATAGTGTACTCAATGCTTCCGGGACTTACGGGCTTCGTTGCCAAGAAGGAGATGGAGAAGATACCGCTTCTTCACCACTGGATGAAGCTTCTGTACTGTCTTTTCCTTGACAGAAAGAATATCAAGGAGGGACTTAAGACCGTGCTTCAGGGTATCGAATATATCAAGAACGGTATATCGATAACCATTTTCCCGGAGGGAACCAGAAGCATGACCGGGGAAATGGCACCTTTCAAGGAGGGAAGCCTTAAATTCGCGGAAAAGACCGGCTGTAAGATAATTCCAGTTGTGCAGAACAATACCAGACAGATTATGGAGGCACATTCTCCGTTCATCAGAAAGACACACACGGTTCTTGAGTTCGGTGAGCCTATAGATGTCAAATTGCTTGACAAGGAGCAGAGGAAGTTCCTTGGCGCGTATACTCAGGAGATTATCCAGAAGATTTATGATAAAAATAAGGCGTTAGTGTAGATATAGGACAGGGGTCAGGTGGGTGATGGGACAGGGGTCAGGTACATGTCCCAGTTCTGGGACACGTACCTGACCCCTGTCCCATCACCCCTGTCCCAACCACCTGACAAGAAACGGAGTATATGTTATGGGAGAAAAGATTAAGGAAATGTTCCCTCTCTGCGATGAGGAGGGCAATTTTACAGGTGAGCTTAAGGAGAGAAGTGCGGTGCACCGCGATGGCGATTTGCATGGTGGGTCGCATATATGGATAATGGAAAGGCATGATGGACGCATACGTGTGCTCCTGCAGAAGAGAAGCGATGACAAGGATTCGTTTCCGGGCTGTTATGACTGCTCATGTGCCGGGCATGTCGATGCGGGCGAGAGCTTTATAAGCACGGCGGTAAGGGAGCTTTCGGAGGAGTTGTCCGTCAAGGCGGATGAGGCTGAGCTTGAATTTCTTTTCAAGCAGCGCGTAGGCGGCGAATATATCTTTTACGGTGAGAGGTTTGCCAACAATGAGGTCAATTTTGTGTACCTTCTGAGAAAGCATGTCGATATCGGGACGCTGGCTTTTCAGAAGGAGGAGATACAAGGACTGTGCTGGAAGGATGCGGAGGAGGTTCTTGCGATTCTTAGGCGGCAGGATGCGCGGGAGGCAGCAGGGGAAAAGGATGTGTACGCGCCGGGAAGCTATTGTATATGGACGCATGAGTTTGAGAGAGTGCTTGAAATGGTGAAGCGCTCATCTTTGAGTACATTTTCTTTGCAACAAGGATGAGGACGATTGCGGCGAGTGCAAGGCAGGCGGAGATGATGAATAATTGCGGTACCATTAAGCTCCTGATGCTGGAACAGCTTCACAATCTCCTTCAGGTATATCCGTAGCTCTGGTAGTGCTCTGCCTGCAGAAGCATGTGCAGCTCCCATGCGTTGTAGTATCTGTAGCCTGTATCCGGGTCACGCTTGGGCTTAATCACGTTTTTGGATTCATAATAGCGCAGCGTCTCGGAGGAGATTCCAAGCGGCTTTGCAATGGTTCCGATATTGTAATCCTTATACATCAAATTAAACACCTCCATACTCTAAAGGTACTTTAAAGTATGGAGGTGATCAAGTTATTTTTCTATTATGCATGAGTGGGTCTTGGTTTTTTTGTCATAGCTGATACCGACTAAAAGGATATTATCGGTATAGCTTTTAATTGCAGAAGGATATTTTTTTTCTTTAATCTGATTAATTGCGGTATAGGCATTATGATTCCATTTAAGCTCTACGAGTAGTGCCGGGTACGTTGTAGAGTACATCGGCTTAGGAATAAATACGAAATCTGCAAAGCCGCGTCCCGAAGGAAGCTCACGTATCGGCTTAAAATAATATTCCATGGAGCTTAGGTATGCTATTGTGAGCACACTGCTGAGAGAATTTTCATCATTGTATTCAATGGTGGACACATATTCGGAATGTATTTTTTCAATATATTCGGCAACCATGCCGCCGTCCATATCCAGAGTTGCTTCAAGCAATTCCTTTGAGGCTTTCTGGTATTCAATAAATTCACTCCATTTTGATTCCTCAAGAACAGACGCAAATTCGCTCCTGATTTCTTCGTTAGGAATAAATGCCATGCGTGTTCTGGAATGGTACGCAAGGTAGCCAAGATGAATAAGTGCGGTTATCACATCATCTTTATTTTTGAAGGTGGACATATCATTCTGAAAGGATTTGGTATTTATCACAATACCATCACCGGACATCATGGTAATAATCGCGGTTCTAAGACCGTCAAAATCCATGTTAATGAGTGGCTTTATCGCTTCATAGGTTCCGGTATCAGACCAATAGCTTGTAAAATCCCTTCTTTTCATAACACTTACTACTGCCTTGGGATTATAGACCTGGTAATCGGAGAGCAGGTAGCCGTCATACCAGCGTTTTACGGAAGTATAGTCGATATTATAGCATTTGCACAAGCTCTGAACCTCATTGTCGGTAAAACCGATATATGGTGCGAAGCTGCCGGCATCGAGCATGGTATATTCCTCAAAATTATTGAGTGCGGACTGGGTCTTTAACTTTTTGATAGGAAGGATACCTGTAAGGTAGGCAAGGTGGATGTATTTCGTAGGTTCTGTTCCCTTAAACATTCCTCTCAAAAAATTGATATATTCATTCTGGACTTTAAGATTAGAGGAAGCTTCTCTTATAAGCACATCCCATTCATCTATAATAACAATGAATTTATCGCCGCATGCAGCATTTATACATGACATCGCGCCATAGGCAGTCTCAGTATTATCGGGAATGATGGAAGGATATTCAGCCCTGAGCTCATCAAGCAGGTGCCTATTGATGTAGGAAACCGTCTGCTCCGCAGATTTAGCGTCCATCATACACCACTGTACATCAAAATGTATCACATTATATTTATTCAAATGCTTTCTGAAGGAAGGCTTTTTTCCTATGTCCAGCTTTTCAAACATCGCTGCAGAATCACAACCTTTGCTGTAATATGCCGACAGCATATTGGCTGTTATGGACTTACCGAAGCGGCGTGGTCTGCTGTTACAAATAAAGGCATCATCCGTATCTATGACATCGTTGGTGATGTCAAGAAGATTAGTTTTATCAACGTATATTTTTGAATTCAGTGCAACTAAAAAAGCACTATTTCCTGGGTTTAAAAACCTGCCCATAACAATCCTCATTTCTGAGCGGTGTTCGTTTTACCGCTACATGTGCTTACAGACCCTGTAATCTATAGAAGAATATTATTCTGCTGTAGATTATACAGTTACATATATTGACAGTCTATCATTTAGAGAAAAAAATATCAAGAATTATACAAAAATTCATTGCCCATAACCATGCTTAGACACGGAGAGTTTGATAGTGTAATATTGCATTGAAATTACATTGTTCGTAAACCTAAAATCATGGAAAATATAATATGCATGACCAGCCAAATTTATGACATTGCTTAACTGAGAAAATGAGTAAAATGTCATGGAAATTGACAGTATATTATGGTAATATAAAATTACGATTAAAGTAATGTATTGGGAATGAAGCACATAACAAAAATGCAAAGAAGAGGAGGAATTTCACATGGCAAAAACATTTAAAAAGGTTATGGCTGTGCTACTTGCAGGTCTTGTAACCGCGACCACCCCTGTGAATGTGTCCGCGGCGGCAGCCTCAGAGGATGGACATGTCGTATTCGGCGGGTATGGACAGCGCTCAAGCTGTGAGGTGCAGTTTGACAAGAGCATAACCTCAATAGTAGGCTACGGCAGGCAGGCTGATATTGATGTGAGCGGTACGATAAAGCTTAAGTATCAGTGGGATGAGGGCTACGATTCGGAGTTCACATCGGGAAGCGGCTACGCGGAGGTCGATTCTGCGGTGGATGGCTTGTCGGTGGAGGTGCGCCACATTAAGACAACAGGGCGCACAATATTGTTCAAGATTATTCTGAGCAATGGAAAAAATGAAATTGGAAGCGCTGAGATATCATACTATGTTGATGAGTATGGACAGATATTTTAGAGTTTAAAATTAAGAGGCAGCCACGGTTTTACCTGATTATAGGGTGAAGCCGTGGCTAAAATATTATGTGGGAGAGAAAATAATACTGAAATGTTTTGACCCCAACATCATGTTATCAGAGAACCTGCAAAGGGGATAATAAGTCATTGTGGATGTCACATTTAGAGTATATAATAAAGTGTAAGAAATATTGATATGATTATATGAAAAGTTAATGTTAAATTGTATTTAAAATATAGTGTAGGAAATAGGACAGTGTCTGCGGTATTTTGGAGGGGGATTGATAGATGGGAATATATTTTATTGCCTGTAATATCGCAGGAGAACGCCAAAATACGCAGAGGATAAATATGTACAGCGCGGTTACCGGATATACAGGTGACGGAGAGGGGAATGATTTTATTTGACATACAGTTATATAGGAAAAATGGCAGCATATGAGCGTGACAGGCAGGGAGTATCTGCGGAGACTGTCTGCAAGGGTCTGTGCGACTTGGATATATATAATAGCTTTGAAAAAGGGGAGGACGTCGGTGATATCCATGTTGTGAGGATGGTGCTTCAAAGACTTGGAATAAGCGCAAGTCTTGCCGGCAGATATCTTTGCCGGGATGAGTATGATGAGATATATGCCAGATTCAATATACTGGAGCTTCTGAGGGCAGGCAGGCTCGAATCGGCAAAGAAGGCTGTAGAGGAGTATGAAAACCGATATTGTGTAAGAGGTAACCGGCTTAATATGCAGTTCATGACATACATGAATGCAAGAATAGCACAGCTTGATGGAGATACAGTTGAGGCATTGTGCATGTACAAAAAGGCAATCGGTTATACCATAGAAGATTACGGCGTGGCTGAATTTACCTGCATATCGATATACGAGTATTTTATGCTTGCCAATATTGCACAGCTGAACGCAGCACTTGGAAATTATATGGAGGCGGAAAAGCTGTATGAGAGACTTCTTGCATATTGTCACAGAAAAAATTCAGACTATTGGACTATGGCGTGCGTCTATCCGAAAACAATCTGTGAAATGCTGGACATAAATACACCGGAACGCATGGGAGATTATGACAGGCAGGTATGGCTTAATGAATGTAATGCTGCCCTAAAAGTGCTCAGTGACACGTCAAGACTTCACTATATATGTCCGTTGTTAAATAAAAGGCATGCCTTGCTGGAGCTTCTTGGAGAAGAACCGGATAAGCAGTACGATAGTTTTCTTGAACATTATGAATGGCTGAGAAACAGGTATCATGTCAAGGGAGAGCTGTTAGAGTGGTATCCGTATTATAACAGTGACTGGGAATTCTATCCTGTTGAGAAGCTTATCAACGAGCGGAGAAAACTATATGGCATGACCATCGAAGAGCTTGCCGAAGGAGTATGTGCACCAGAGACAGTCAGCAGAATAATCAACAGGAGAGTTTCGCCTAAACGCAGTACAGTGGAAGCACTTCTTGATAAGCTGGAGCTTAGAGGGGTGTTGTTGGAGGACGTTATGGTGTGTGATGACTGGGAGACGCATAGAATATGGGATGATATGGTACATGCCCAGGCAATTGATGATTATGTTACAGGCAGAAGGTTGAACGAAAAAATAGCGAAAAAACTTGATGTAAATATCCCTATAAATCGTATGCTTTTAGAGTATGTGAATGTTGGCGCAGATATGGGAATAGAGAAAAATAATTATGAAAAATATGCATTACTGCATGAGAAAATGTTGGGTTTTAATATTGAGAATATAGAAAAGCTGACAATTTTTACACGAATAGAAACAATGGTTATAAATAGATATTTTTACTGTATGGATAAGGTAAAAAATTACACAAAGCTTGGAGTATATGAAAGCATGTGTAATACTTATCTAAGCGATTCAGGTAATGACAGAGCATCTGCAACTAATTTTGAGGGTACATTAACGCGTTGTGCAAGTTATACAGGTAATGCAGCACGTTTTACGGATTCAAATAATTATTCTGAATGGGGCATAAATTTGGAGTTGAATTGTGAAAGAATGCATTGCTTATCCACCATTATATACTGCATTCCGTGGAATAATGCGGAATGCGGAAGAAATGTTTCCGGTGATGATATAAAAATGTGTGAATGTGCCTACTGGGTGGCATGGATGCTCAATGAAAAAGGAAGAATGAATTTTTATAATCGTTGGATTGAAAAACATAGTGAAAAATGATTATCTTTATATATCATTATAGCATCTGGTATTATCTTCATCAGAGCACACAGATACATTACTGTTATTCAAATTATTGATAAAGCTGTTATCAAATATTATTGAGATATTAAAGACAATAAGTAAAAGTGCAATAACTGAACGTAATTTTTTCTTCATAATATAGTACCCCTTTCGTGCTTATGTGAGATGTAAAAAGGTTTTCATATACTTGACTATACTATACAGTGCAAGTAATGTCCATGACATTGGAGGCTAAAAAAACAGGGTTCAATGTCATGGACAATCAAGCAAAAATAGTATAACATTGGCGTATGGTTTAAATCATACGTCGGGTGGGAAGTGTAATGCTATTATGGGAAGAATGGCTGCAGCGTATTTTCATAGATTAGTTAGCGGGAAAGTTTGAAAAATACATTATAATGAGGATTTCAAGATTGTAAAAACATTCAAAAAAGTTATGGCTATGTTAATTGTGGGTATTGTAACATTTATTACACCTGTAAACGTATTTGCGATGCCGAATACAGATGATGGAATTATGACTTTGGGATATGGGCAGAGCGACAGTAATACTGTTGGGTTTTCAAAATCAATATCTGTAACAATCTTGCCTAATGTGACTTTTAATGTTGGTGTTAATGGTGAAATATTTCTTAATTATGAGTGGGATGAAGGTTATGACTCACGATTTACATCTGGAAGCGGATATGCATCGGTTTTTTCTGTACCAGATGGTATTGCACAGGATGGATGGACAGCTGAAGTTCGTTATATAACAACAACATGGCGTACAATATTATTTTAAATTGTGGTATTTAGAAATGGGAAAGAAGTAGGAAGCAGTGATATTTCTTATTATGTTGATGAATATGGTCAGGTGTTTTAATTGCTAAATAAAAATATTGCGGTCTTGCTTGAACTACATAGTAAGACAGCATTCAAAAATATTATACGAGGAGGAAGATAATTATGAAAGGTTACAAGAAAACTTCTGAAATTTTAGGCTGCATAGCTGTATGGCTATGTCTTTTTGCATTTGTGGCGACAGGCTGTAGTGCAAGAGGTGGGAATAGTGACGATACCGCGGATGGACAGACTGAAACGGATAGTTCATTGTCAGAGGGGCAGACGGTGGACAGCACATACTGGGAGAATGCCGACTTATACACATGGCGACTTGAGGACGATGGAAAATGGGAACTGCCTGAGAATATAAGGTTGATAGATACTTTTTTTATTGGGGATAAGCTTTTTTGCAGTGATGGAGATTTAAACATGATTGAGGAAGGAGAAGATGGAGGAATATCCGTCTATTCTCTTACCGACAAAAAGACAGTTGAGATTGAATTTTCAAAGATTGAAAAATTGATAAATGACGAGCTTGGAAGCTATTCATATATGTATATAGATAAGCTGTATGAAGGAGATGATGGCAGGCTGTATATTCTAGCAGAGGCAGCGGATGTTAACAATAATTATATATCCTTTATTTTGAAATATAATTATGAGGATGAGACAATTGAGGCTATGAGATTGAGTGCGGATATGCCGGAGAGGAACAATCCAAGGCAATTAAATCTCGCACAGGAATTTGTTGTTACGGCAGATGGCTATTATTACGTCAGGGACTATCAAGGGCTTAATATAGTTGACCCTGATGGCAATGTTACACAATTAGCTGGAGTGAACGGACGTGTATTCAGTTATGACTCATCAGCATGGTATAGTGCTTATTACGCAGATGATTATGGAATATTCAGAATAGATGAGAAGGGAAATGTGATAGAGCGAAAGTTCAGCTTCCCATTAGGAGATATATTAGGAAGTGTTGCCGGCAGAATATTTGTGAAAGGTGGAAATGGAATATTAGTGTATGATGTGGAAAAAGAAACCACGGATACATTATTTAGGTGGACGGATGTTGATACTGTAAGTAATGACGTAACTAATGTATATCTGATAGATGATTCGTGCATAGCAGTTATGTATAATGACAAAAGCGACGAGACCGGCACGACTTATGGATATGAGTTTGTCGGACGTGTGAGCAGGGCGGATATTACGGAAGAGGACAGGGAAGAGCTTGTAATAGGCTGTATGTATACACCTGTGTTGCTTGAGCGTAACATAGTAGAATTTAATAAAAGCCAGCAGAAGTATCATGTATCGATAAGGGCATATAATGACAGAAGCAATGAGTTAACTACGGATGAGGCAACAACGAGACTTCATCTTGACCTTGCCTCCGGAAATGCACCGGATATGCTTAATCTGCAATATTTAGATATTTACAACCTTGTCGATAAAGGTGTAATAGATGACCTCAGACCATATTTTGACAGAGATACAGAAATAGACATACAGGATTATGTAGAATCTGTTGTGGAGGCATGTACGATAGACGGTGTGCTTGTCTCTGTGCCGTTGGAGTATGTTATATATTCATATTTTGGAAAGGCAGACATGGTGGGTGAGAGTGCAGGCTGGACAATAGATGATGTGGCAGAGTGTCTTAACAATAATCCGGGCAGTGTATTTTCTACATGGACAAGGGAATTTATGCTGGCAAGAATTCTGCAATATTCGATTGATACATTTATAGACAGTGATAGTGGAACCTGTGATTTTACAACCAAAACCTTCGATGAGCTGCTTGATATAATAGAACCGCTTCCGAGTGAAGCAAATTATTCGCCGGTAGAAGAAAAGACAAGTCTTATAAACAATATAAATTTGTATAATTTTGAAGTTATACAGGAATATTATGCCAAATATGGTGACGATATTATAATTAAAGGATATATTACTGCTGATGGAAGAGCATGCCATAATCTCTCAGTAACAGATGCATATTCAATTGTTTCGACTTCCGGCTGTAAGGACGGAGCATGGGAATTTATCAAGTTCTGTCTTATAAATGATAATTCCAGTATTGGATGGTTTTCCTCTAATAAACAGAGGCAGCAGGAGATGATTGATGAAGAGCTTGCACATGCAGGAGAGGAGAAGCGCAGTACATTTTACACGGAGCAGGGATCTGTAAATTACCATTATGCTACGCAGGGAGAGATAGACACGGTGATGAATTTGATAGAAAATGTGGAGCTGTCTCCGTCATATAGCAGTGGGATAAGCAATATCATTAAGGAAGAACTTGACAGCTACTTCCTGGGCGGCAGGTCTAAGGAGGAGACTGTGACAATTATACAGGACAGAGTTCAGCTCTATCTGGATGAGAGGAATTAAGTTACAAGGAGAGGTAATTTAACGAAAAGTAACAGTAAACTATCAGATATTTATTGCAATGGTTTTTGTGATGTACGGAGGTAGAGTGTGTATCGATATATTATTAAAAACAAAGGATTATATTCTGTGTATGCGATTTTGCTTGTTGTTTCTTCTACGATGAGTGTTTTCTTTGCGTTCGTTTTAAGCGAGATTATGAATTGTGCTGCGGAAGGAAATCTGCAAAGGCTTATGAGGGTATTAATTGTTGGAATTGTTTTTTTATTAGTGACTGTATTTTCTGAATTCTTTTATGGTATTACAAAAAACAAGCTGATATGTAAAGCCAGACAGGACTTAAAGCATGATTTATTTGATAGGATTCTGCACAAAAATGTGACTGATTTTGAGAGCAGGAATACAGGGGATTACATGAATGATTTGCAGAATAATCTCAATATGTATGAGGAGTTGTATTTCAATAATATCTTACAGATACCTATGATTGTATTTTCATTTTTTGTGGCGGTAATCACCTGTATATATATAAAGCCATTGATGCTTTTACTGATACTTGTGATAGGTGTTTTTACGGCACTGGTTGTAAAGCATACTGGAAAAAGGCTGGAACGGAGTACAGGAGGCTATGCGGAACAGTCTGCATCTTATTTGGGAGAAATTAAGGATGATTTTCGCGGCTATCGAATCATCAGTTCTTATCACCTATATGATGAGATAATCAGAAGGCATGAGCAGGCTAATGAAAAGCAGGAAAAGGCAAAAGAGATAAACGGCAATGACAAGACTTTATTCCTTTGCCTAAATGAACTTGCTGGGCTGACATCTACAGTGATTATCATGGCACTTGCAGCTTATTTCGCAATTAAAGGAAGCTTTACCGTTGGAATAGTTATTGCGTTCGGACAGCTTTCCGGGAAAATTATTTCTCCCATTATGACCGCATCGGATACATGGATTCGATTCAAGTCATCCAAAAAGCTGACAGAAAAATATATGGCTATCCTTCATAGCGAAGAAGGTAATCATCCGAAACGAGAAAAACAGGCTGTATACGGAGATATTAGACTGACGAATGTTTCTCTTATTTTTAACGAGACGAAAGGGCTCAATAATTTCTCGGCTGTATTTAAAAAAGGAAAGAAATACCTTGTGGTTGGAGAGAGCGGTTCGGGCAAGAGCACACTGTTAAATATTATTTCTGGTATGTATGACGAATATGATGGGGAAGTTATGATAGAAGATGAGGAGCTAAAACAGGTGGAAAGAAACTCTCTAAGCCATCTGGTAAGTTTAGCAAGTCAGGAAGTATTTTTATTTAACGATACTATTCGGAATAATATTACACTGTATAGAGAATATTCAGACGAACAGATACATAATGTTCTAAAACAGTGTGGGTTGGAAAATCTAATTCAGGAGCTCCCGGATGGGTTGGATACACTGGTTGGTGAGAATGGTTCTAATTTTTCTGGTGGGGAAAAGCAGAGAATCAATTTGGCGAGAGCCTTTATCAGGGATAGTAAGATACTGCTCCTTGATGAAGTGTCAGCTAATCTGGATTCTGTAACAACGGATTTCATTGAGAGAACAGTTCTTGCATTGGAGGGGAAAACAGTAATCTCGGTGGCACACAAAATGCCTGAAAAGCTGACTGAGCTTTATGATGAAGTTATCCGGGTTGGGGTGTAAAAGCTCTTTAAGATACTCATTATTCACCTACCAGGTGAAAAAAATATATGGTAAAATATACGTAACAAAACCTATGGTTCGGAGTCTTTTACCATGAATAACAACCACCGGATCACACTGATGAAGAACTTGCACACGCAGGAGAGGAGAAGCGCTCTACATTTTACACCGAGCAGGGACCGGTAAACCATCATTATGCAACACAGGAGGAGATAGACGTGGTAATGAGCCTGATAGATAATGTAGAATTGTATATGCCGGCTAACAGTGAGATAATTAACATTATGGTGGAGGAAATGGAGAGTTACTTCGCAGGCGGCAAGTCAAAGGAAGCAACAGTGGCAGTTATACAGGATAGGGTGCAGCTTTATCTGGATGAGAGAAAATAATGTTACAAGGGGATATCATTGCAGGTCACCGCACTATATTATAAGCACTTAGAACCGTCCGATAGTTTCTTAATATTTAGATGTCAGAATACAGTGTTAGACAAATGGTGCTGTGAAGGGCGGCATACAAAAATTGTAATTTAACATATATTACCTATGATGTCCATGACGTTGGAGTAATAAAAAAATGTATGCAATGTCATGGACAAGCGTGTACTCAGATTGTAAGATGAATCTAAAAAATAATATCAATAGTTTAATAGTCTGATAAAAAACTTGATTTATATTGTAAATTGGTATGGCAAATATATTACACTTAGGAGATTACACAATGAAAAAAATTTTAAAAATGTCTATTATAAACATACCTAAATGGACCTTGATTAAGAGAATCATTGCAAACATTATCAGTTTTTTATTGTTATTAATTCCCGCATATCTTACAAGGTATTTGACAGATGAGATGATTGAAAATGAAAGAAATATACCATATTATTGGCTGCTGTTAGTTGTTGTGGCAACATTTGTCATACATATTTTTATATTTTATTTTGTAAATTATAAAGGACAGATATTTGCAAATCAATTGGCACAGGATTTTGAAGTTAAGCTCATGCAAAAGGTAATTAGCTCAAGTAATCCTGAGTATGAGAAAGAGTCAAAAAGTAAGATATTCAATATGCATAATAATGATATTTATTCTATATATTCGCTCTCAAATTATCTTACAATGATTCCTGTGGATATACTTGAGGTAATAGTAATCGTAGGAATTCTATTTAATGTTAACTACATAATAGCATTTGTTGCCATATTGCTTGCACCATTATATGTGATGTCAAGCTTTGTAAATAAAAAAAAGTTAAATGAGCTTGTTGCAGATGAAAAAATGGCAGCGGATGAGTGGATTGGTGAGACAGAAACAATTATAAATGGAAAAGTGAGTATTGGACTTAATAAAGCACAGTCTTTTGCAATGTCACGTTATAATAAAAAGTGTGACAGATTTTATAAAGTGAGAAATCAGCAGCATTTTTATTTATTGATAACACAGGAATTACCTCAGATAATTACCATGCTGGCACCGCTTATTATTCTTGTCATAGGTGGAAATCTTGTCACAGAAAATGTTATTTCAATTGGAACACTTTTATATGCAATGCAGATAATTGGACTGGTTTTTTCACCGTTAGGAGAAGTTGCTTCATTGCAGGCTTCACTGCTTAGCCAGGAGCCGGTATTTAAAAGAGCACGCGATTTTATCGACATAGCGGATGCCTCGTTAAATCCCGATATATGTGATGATGGTGATAATGCAGCGGATAAAAATGGAAAAGATGGAATTTTATTAAGAAATGTACAGATGCTCACAGCAGATGGAAATTGTCTTTTCAATATTGACAACTTCAATGCGGATAAGAATGGATTGATCCTTGTCAGGGGTGAAAATGGATGCGGAAAAACAACATTGCTTAATGTGCTTTCGGGGATATTTGATAGTACACACATAAAAGTTGGAGAAAACGGCAGTATATTTATTGCTAAAGAACTGTGCGAGGATATGACATATTTGTTTTATCCTGATTTCCTTGTGAAAGGAACAGTAAAGGAAAATGTACTATGTGGAAGGAATATACCGGAGGGTAATTATAGGCTCATGGAAAAAATATTAGAGCTTCCGGATGCTGAAAAAGAGGTAGTGTTAAGACCGGAGAATTTATCGCTTGGAGAAAAACAGAAAATATACCTTTCCAGAATCCTTATAGAAAATAAAAGATGTATTTTACTTGATGAGCCGGGCAGCAATCTGGATGAGAAGACAGAAGAAAGCTTGATACAATATCTTGGACAGATTAAGAATAATAGTTTGATTATTGTAATCAGCCATAATAGTAAGTACGATAAAATTGCAGATAAAATATACAATATAAGTAATGGAGGCATGATATTAACAAAAAAATTGTCCCTTTGAAGTAAAAAATGATTGCAGTTTTAAACAAGCTATATTAGTATAATCACAGATTTAAAGACTGTGACTAGGACAATGGATACATATGCATTCTATACGTTATATGGAACGTATATGATAAGCAATTTATAACCTCTGCAAAGAGAATGTGCAGAGGTTTTTGCATTATTATAACAAGTCATGCAAGCATGGTTTTGGCTATTTGTCTTGCTCCGAAATGAGGATTAATATATTTAATGTCGTTATAATCGAGAGATATTTTTTGAGAATGGAATATGCTTAGGAATAATGGTGAAGAATGGAAACAGAGTACATCGGAAATATGATAGCCTATGAGAGAAATAGGCGTGGACTAACTGCTGAGGTGGTACATAGAGGAATTTGTGAGCAGAGTGTATACAGCAGGATAGAAAATGGAAATTATACAGGAGATATACATTTTGTGATGGCTGTGCTGGGAAGACTTGGCATAAGCGGAAGTAAGGCAGGAAAATATCTGTGTAGGGACGAGTATGATGAAATGCAAGCCAGATTCAATGTGCTTGAATATATTAGGTCAGCTGATTTAGAAAAAATAGAAATTGCAATAAAGGAATATTCAGATAAATATTGTGATAAAAGCCGGCTTAATGAGCAGTTTGTTGTATACATGCAGGCTAGATTGTTAGAACTTCGCGGTGAAACATTGAAGGCGCTTGAGATGTATAGTAAGGCGGCGGGATGTACTATGCCGGATTATATCAGTTGTGATTCCTTTATGTGTATATCTTTGTATGAATATTTTATAATTGCTAATGTGGCAAGATTGAAGGCAGCTACAGGAAATAAGGAAGAATCGATTTCACTTTATGAAAAGCTGCTTGCATACTGTAAAAAGAATGACATAGACAAATGGATTATTACATGTATCTATCCTAAGACGGTATATGAAATCCTGTGTGTGAATACACCTCAGATGATGGGAAATTATGCGAGACACAGATGGCTTGAGGAATGTGATGAGGCACTTAAAGTATTGAGAGACACTTCAAGAGTCCATTTTTTATGTCCATTGCTTAAGAAAAGACAGGTTCTTCTTAAAGTGTTGGGAATGGACGATGATGTAAAATGGGATATATTTTTGAAGCGTTATGAATGGCTGAGAAAAAGATACGATATCGGAGATAATCTGTTTGAGTGGTATCCATATTACATAGGCTGTGCTTTTTATCCGGTGGAAAGGCTTATAGATGAGCGCAGACGGATACATGGATTAACGGTACAAGAGCTGGCAGAAGGTATATGTTCACCTGAGACGGTGAGCAGGATAATTAATCGCAAGGTTTCACCTAAATACAGCACAACTGTAGCAATGCTTGATAATGTTGGTTTAAAAGGTGCACTGTGGGAGAGAGTTATAGTGTCGAAAAAGCCGGAAGTACACAGGCTGTGGGATACATTGGTACAGTGTAACTTGCATAGTGATTACATCACAGCACAGGAAATATATAAAATATTATCCAATGAGCTTTCTTCATCGATAGAGATAAATGAAATGGTTTTGAAATACAAGAAAGTAGAACTGGATGAGGCAGTTGGAAATGTGAACTATCAAAAGAGTGCCTCTGATTATGAGAGAATGTTGGGATTTCATATAGGAGATATCAACAAAATAACGATATTTACAGATATAGAGGCTATGATAATTAATGCGTATTTTGGATGTATGGACAGACTTGGCAATTATGATAACCTTAGTATATATGAAAATTTATGTAAGGTATTTGCTGACAGAGACCGGATGAACAGAGGGATGGCTGGTATTTATGAAAGTATATTGGTGCGTTGCGCTAATTATGTTGGAAATATGGGGCAATATCTAAGGTCAAATGATTATTCGGAACAGGGCATAAGGTTGGAACTTGAATGTGAAAGAACACATGTACTGTCTACTTTTTTATATTGTATACCATGGAACAATGTTACGAGCGGTAAGCGAGCTTCGGAGGAGGATATTGAACTGTGTGAATGTGCATATCAGTTTGCGTGGTATTTGAGAGAAAATAAACGAATGATTCTTTATAGGAAATGGATTGATAATAACAAGAAGGAATAATATGGGGATTATTCAATGACACTTTTATTGTTTAGGTCATCGGAGAATAAAGACATATTGTAATTATTATCATATATTATTGTTCCATTTTTTGAGATATGCAGTGTGCTTAAAATAATTAAAGTGCATACAATTATGCAATGAAAAGTTCTCTTCATCATTAAAATTCTCCGTATTTGATAATTTTCTATATTATAACAGTAATTATCAAATGTTTCCATGACATTTGGATAATATAAATATTATTGAGATGTCATGGAAAGTATAATTAAGTTAATGTATATTGGAAATACAGCTAGCTGGATTTGTTATTTGAATTTTTACTTTGACTACATATTAAATGAAGAGAGGAATCAACTATGAGGAAAAAACTTAAAATTTTTATGGAACTTATTTTAGCTATGACTTTGATATTTGGAAGTACCTTATGTTATGCCTCAGATGGAGACGTAGTAGAAGCGAATGATTACAATACCTTTGGTGTAACTCGTTCACAGCAGGAAACAAAACACATTGGACTAAGGATATCAAACACAGATATAGTTGTTTACTTTGATTTGCATTATGCGTGGGAAGAAGGATATACGTCATGGTTTACAGGTGCAGAACTTACAGAAGCGGATGTGCCTGATGGACATACAGTAATTATATATGGATTAACTCATAATGCTGATGGTAATAGTAGTAACATCACTGTGACAATAGATATGGAATATGAGAAACTTAGATTTAATGTTTCAAAGTCATTTTATGTGGATGAATATGGTAATTTAAGTTATTGATAGTATTACGTGTTCTATAGGTTTTTTCTATGACCTCTAGAACACGTTACTAAGGGGGCTTTATGCACACAAAAAATAAGAATATTGTAATATTATACTCTATTATAATTGCCTCGCTCATAGCAACGCTTACCAGCTGTCGGAACGGCAGTAATGTTGAACCTCAAATTGAAGATAATGAAAGTGCCACCGTGTATGTGCCGGAATTTTCTAAGCAGGAATATGAGATAGACAGTAGTCTTGATTTTCTGGTTGATATGTTTGTGGCAGGAGATACAACGTATTGTATATCAAGGGAACATACTTTTAATTCCGGAACAAAAGATACTCTTATGATTTTTGACAGTGCAACAGGGGAGAGCAGTGACAAGGAGCTTGGTGCTCCGGGAAAATATTTTGAGTATAGTGAGGGCTTTGTAAGGTTTTGTAATAATGTATTATATCTGTATGATAAGAATTTTTCTGATGTAAAAGAAATTAATCTGCAGGGGTTATATAACAGATGTAAAGATGATGGAATAAGCCTGTCATGTGATGATATTGAAATAGATGACGAAGGGCGTATAGGCATAATAAGCGGACAGTCGATAATATTTGCGGATAGTAATGGAGAGCTGCTCTGTGTGATAGAACAGCAGGACAATATCAGGACTTTTGCCAAACTGGCGGTTACGAAGGCGCAGGGCTGGTATGTGATATGCAATAATACTAAATATAATATTGATATATGGAGTATAGATATTGGACAGTCGGGGCTGGGAGTGCGTCTTGACAATGCTCCGGACATATATGACGGTCAAGTGTATTTCGTGGGTCAGAACCAGGCGGAGGAGAATAGTCTGTACATAGTGTCAGGTAATTATATATATAAATATGATGTGGCACTGTTAAGCTGCGAAGAAGTAGTCTGTTTAAGGGACTATGGAGTGGAAATTGATAATGGCAGTGGAGTTTCGATAATAAATGAGGATAGAATAAGAATAGCGAATAGAAAAACGAATACCAATGGTCAGACAGACAATAGGGTAAATATTGAGTATGCAGATATAAGGAAAATACCGATAGATGAGGTGAAAACAAGAAAAGAACTGGTCATGGCAACATTTTCCGAGGCTTCTGTTTATCGTGAACAGATAATGGATTTTAACAGGTATAATAAGGATTATTATGTAACCGTAAAGGAATATTATAACCGGGATGATTATGATACAGCCATGCAGAGCTTCTACAATGATTTGATTACAGGAAACGGTGCAGATATTTTCTGGATATCGGATAGTGATATAGATATCGAAAATCTGGCAGATAAAAATGTAGTAGTGGATATGTATGAGTTCATGGATGGCGATGAAGAATTAGGGAGAAATGAATTTATACCCAATGTACTGGCGGCTATGGAGTATGATGGGAAGTTGTATGCATTAAGTCCGGATTTTTCGTTGAGTACGATGGTTGGAAAGGCATCGCTTCTTGATATGTATGAACAGTGGAATTACAGTTCAATAAAAAAGCTGTTTGAAGAACATCCATGTGAACGTCCATTTTTCAGATATTCACAACAGCGTGTGCTGGAGACATTGTTATATCATTCGTTGCCACTGTTTTATGATAATAAAAAAGGGGAAAGTTATTTTGGTTCGCAGGAATTTGCGGATATGCTTGTTGTTGTTGCCGATGTGCCGGAAGAGAATGATTATGACAGGTCTTTGCCGGAATTATTAGAAAATAATGAGACACTTTTATTCTGTACCAGTATTAATAATTGCGACACGATAAAAACTTTAGATACCTATTTTGGAGGCGACATAAGGTATGCAGGGTATCCGGATGGCAGTGGAGCACCGGCAGAAATCAGGACATATTATAAGATGGCGATAAGCAGTCAGTCGGATAACAAGGCTGGAGCCTGGCAGTTTGTTAAGAGCTATTTCAGCGAGGATAGCCAAAAAAATACAAGCAGATTTCCGGTTATTCAGAAATATTTTGATGACATAATTAATAATGATATGGCTGGAGCCGGCACCGCCTCAGGCATGCTTATGGACGGAGTAACGGTTGAGTTGAAACCAATGACAGACCAACAGGCACTTTTGCTGCGCGAGCTTGTGGATAAGGCAGGACATAATGTAAGGTATGATGTAAATATATATGATATCGTCACTGAGGATGCGCAGGGATTTTTAAGTGGCAGTAAAAATATCGCGGAAGTCCAGCAGATTATCAATGACAGAGTAATGCTTTATCTTGGGGAGTAGCCTTTTGAAGGTTGGCTCTGAAAAGTAACTGTGAAATTGGTAAGTTACACTATGTTGAAAAAAATGCTTGCAATTTTAAATAACCTATACTAGAATATTCACAGATTTAAAGACAATGACGGAGACAGTAGATATCATCTGAAAGTCACAGAGAGCCGCAGGTGCTGGGATTGCGGTACGAGTAAGGCGATGTTGAATATCACTCCACAGTCGCTGTACGAAAGCGTTTGCGAGTAGATACAGACGTATTCCATACGTTACATGGAACGCATATGATGGTATGTCGGTGAATATGATGAGTATTTTATGACCTCTGCCATGAGAATGTGCAGAGGTTTTATTTTGTGAAAATGGAGGAATTAAAGATGTACGATAAGGTATCGGCAAATCGTAACGTCGTCGAGAGCGAGAAGGCTGTCGAGAAGTTCTGGAAGGACAATGACGTATTTAAGAAGAGCATGGAAATCAGGGAGGGCTGCCCGACATATATGTTCTATGATGGCCCACCTACCGCAAATGGTAAGCCACATATCGGACATGTGCTCACAAGAGTTATCAAGGATATGATTCCAAGATACAGAACAATGAAGGGCTATCTTGTACCGCGTAAGGCAGGCTGGGATACCCACGGACTTCCTGTGGAGCTTGAGGTTGAGAAGATGCTTGGGCTTGACGGCAAGGAGCAGATTGAGGAATATGGTCTTGAGCCGTTCATCAAGCACTGTAAGGAGAGCGTATGGAAGTATAAGGGAATGTGGGAGGATTTCTCCGCGACAGTAGGCTTCTGGGCTGATATGGATAACCCTTACGTTACTTACCATAATGATTTTATTGAGTCCGAATGGTGGGCTCTTAAGCAGATTTGGGACAAGGGGCTCTTATACAAGGGCTTTAAGATTGTTCCTTACTGTCCAAGATGCGGAACACCTCTCTCATCACACGAGGTTGCACAGGGCTATAAGTCTGTTAAGGAGCGTTCTGCAATCGTGCGCTTCAAGGTTAAGGGTGAGGACGCATACTTCCTTGCATGGACAACAACCCCTTGGACACTTCCTTCTAACGTGGCTCTCTGTGTAAATCCTGATGAGATATACTGCAAGGTAAAGGCTGCCGACGGCTACACCTACTATATGGCAGAGGCACTTCTTGACAAGGTGCTTGGCGGACTTGCAAAGGCTGAGGACAAGGAGGCAGGTACACCTGCTGTTACGGCTTATGAGGTTCTTGAAAAGTATAAGGGAAGTGACCTTGAGTACAAGGAGTATGAGCCGCTCTTTGCATGTGCGGGAGAGGCTGCTGCAAAGCAGAACAAGAAGGGACATTTCGTTACATGTGATGGATATGTAACAATGTCAGATGGTACAGGTATCGTTCACATTGCACCTGCATTTGGTGAGGACGATGCCAAGGTCGGACGTAAGTATGACCTTCCGTTCGTACAGTTCGTAGACGGAAAGGGTGAACTCACAAAGGAGACACCGTATGCCGGATTGTTTGTCAAGAAGGCAGACCCATTGGTATTAAAGGACTTAGAGGCAGAGGGCAAGCTCTTTGACGCACCTAAGTTCGAGCATGATTATCCTTTCTGCTGGAGATGTGATACACCGCTTATCTACTATGCTAGAGAGAGCTGGTTCATCAAGATGACAGCCGTTAAGGATGACCTTATCGCTAACAACAAGACAATCAACTGGATACCTGAGACAATCGGTACGGGACGTTTCGGTGCATGGCTTGAGAATGTTCAGGACTGGGGTATCAGCCGTAACCGTTACTGGGGTACTCCGCTCAATATCTGGCAGTGTGAGTGCGGACACATGCACTCTATCGGAAGCATCGAGGAGTTAAAGAGCATGTCCGACAACTGTCCGGATGACATTGAGCTTCACCGCCCATACATTGACGCTGTCACTATCAAGTGTCCTAAGTGCGGAAAGCAGATGAAGAGAGTTCCTGAGGTTATCGACTGCTGGTTCGATTCAGGTTCAATGCCATTTGCACAGCACCACTATCCGTTTGAGAATAAGGATTTATTTGAGAAGCAGTTCCCGGCAGACTTTATCTCCGAGGCTGTAGACCAGACGAGAGGCTGGTTCTACTCACTGCTTGCTATTTCTACACTTTTATTTAACAAGGCACCATATAAGAATGTTATCGTTCTTGGACACGTCCAGGATGCCGAGGGTAAGAAGATGAGTAAGTCAAAGGGCAACGCTGTTGACCCATTTGATGCACTTTCACAGCACGGAGCAGATGCCATCAGATGGTATTTCTATGAGAACTCAGCTCCATGGCTTCCTAATCGTTTCCACGATAAGGCGGTTACGGAGGGACAGAGAAAGTTCCTTGGAACACTCTGGAACACATACTCCTTCTTCGTGCTCTACGCTAATATTGACAACTTCAATGCAAATGATTATAAGCTTGAGTATGATAAGCTTCCTGTAATGGACAAGTGGATTTTATCCAAGCTCCAGACAGTTGTAAAGACTGTGGATGACAATCTTGCAAACTACAAGATTACAGAGACAGCCAAGGTACTTGAGGACTTTATAGACGAGCTTTCCAACTGGTATGTAAGACGCTGCCGTGAGCGTTTCTGGGCTAAAGGCATGGAGCAGGATAAGATTAACGCTTACATGACACTCTACACAACGCTTGTCACCTTCTGCAAGGCAGCAGCTCCTATGATACCATTTATGACAGAGGAGATTTATCAGAATCTTGTTGCAAAGCAGGATAAGAACGCTCCTGAGAGTATTCACCTTTGCAGCTTCCCTGTTGCAAACGAGGCTTGGATTGACAAGGATCTTGAGGCGAGCATGGAGGATGTCCTCTCAGCGGTTGTTATCGGTAGAGCATGCAGAAATGCAGCCAACATCAAGAATCGTCAGCCAATCGGAAAGATGTATATTAAGGCTCCTTGGACACTTTCAGAGTTCTTTGTTGAGATTATCGAGGATGAGTTAAATGTTAAGAGTGTAGAGTTCACGGATGATGTAAGAGCATACAGCTCCTACAGCTTCAAGCCGCAGCTCAAGACTGTAGGTCCTAAGTATGGCAAGCTTCTTGGAAAGATTCAGGGTGCATTAAAGAGCATCGACGGCAACGCAGCGATGGATACACTCAATGAGAAGGGTGCTCTTGAGTTTGACTTTGATGGTCAGAAGGTAGAGCTTACCAAGGATGACCTCCTTATCGAGATAGCACAGACAGAGGGCTATGTATCAGACTCATGGAGCGGTGTCACGGTAGTGCTTGACACTAACCTCACACCTGAACTTATTGAGGAAGGCTTCCTCCGTGAGATTGTGAGCAAGATTCAGACCATGAGAAAGGAAGCAGGCTTCGAGGTAATGGATACAATCACAATCTACGCAGACGGAAGCGACAAGATTAAGGCACTTCTCGATGCCAAGGCGGACCAGATTACCACCGAAATTCTTGCAACCAAGGTTGTGATAGGTGAGCTTGACGGTTATACCAAGGAATGGGATATCAACGGCGAGCAGGTGACACTGGGAGTTAAGAAAAATTAAGACTAAGTCCTGAGGCTTCGTGAAAGCAGCCATCATATAATACGGACGTGAAAAACGCAGTTCCCGTTTTTTGGGGACTGCGTTTTTTATATAATGGGGAAATTGTTGAAATTCCCTACTACAAACGGTTGAATGTTTATCCTTTGACAATTATTGCCTTGTGATTATCTCCTGATTGCAGTAGATGCATCTGTATTTCTTTGACGAGGACATTCTGAATATGTGCTCACAGTTTGCCTCGAGATTGGTGATGCAGCGCGGGTTTTTGCACCTGATGACATTCCGCAGTTCTATCGGCGGGACGGGGTGAAGCTTCTGTACGATCTTGCCGTCTTTTATATAGATGAGTGTAATTTTGTCATCGAGATAGCCGAGAACATCAAGCTGTGGCAGCGTGTCCGAGCCCTCAATTTTTATTAAATCCTTTTTACCGTATTTTTCACTTTTCACATATTGGAGAAGTGCAATGGAACGGCTGATGTTTTCAAGATGGAGAAACTTGTATATTTCAAGACCTTTTCCTGCAGTAATATGGTCGATTACTATTCCGTTCTGAATGGACTCCACATTTAACATGATAAAACCTCCTCTCCTGTTACCGGGTCGGGAATGTCGAGCAGTGCCATGATAAGCGCCATTCTGACATAGACACCATTCTGCACCTGCTGGAAGTAAGCTGCGCGCTTGTCAGAATCGACATCAAGTGATATCTCATCTACTCTCGGAAGCGGGTGAAGCACGGGCATGTCTGCCGGCGCAAGCTCAAGCTTTTCCTTGGTGAGCATGTATGTTCCTTTTAGGCGGACATAGTCCTCCTCGTTGAAAAAACGTTCCTTCTGTACGCGCGTCATATACAGGACATCGAGCTTGGGAAGAGTGTCCTCAAGGTCATCAACCTCGTGATAGGGAACCTTTGCCGGCTTCAATGTGTCCTCAATCAGGTATTCGGGCACGCAAAGTTCGCTTGGGGAGATAAAATAAAACTGATTGTCCGGGTATCTGACGAGGCTGTTCACGAGCGAGTGAACGGTGCGTCCGAACTTTAAATCGCCGCAGAAGCCTACGGTGAGATGATCCAGGCGCCCTTTGCGCTGGCGTATCGTCATCATGTCGATAAGTGTCTGTGTAGGGTGATTGTGACCGCCGTCGCCCGCATTTATAATAGGTACGCCAGAGTATACCGAGGCGCGAAGAGGTGCTCCCTCCTTTGGATGGCGCATAGCTATGATATCGGCGTAGCAGCTTACTACGCGCGCAGTGTCAGCGACGGTTTCGCCCTTGGTGGCGCTGGACTGCTCGGCTCCGGCGAAGCCCAAGGTCTGACCGCCGAGGTTTAACATGGCTGCCTCGAAGGAGAGGCGTGTTCTCGTACTCGGCTCGTAGAAGAGTGTTGCTAGCTTCTTTCCGTCAGCGACGTGTGAATATGCTGATGGATTTGCTGAAATTCGGTCAGCAAGGTTCAATATTTTCAGAGTTTCTTCAAGTGTAAAATCCAGTGGATCAATCAAGTGTCTCATAGCCATTCCCCCTTTAATAAATACTGGTTTCGTTCTGCGCCTACGGAAATAAACTGTATTTCATGTTCAAGCAGTTTTTCCAGACGGGTTATATATGCCTTTGCCTTGTCGGGAAGGTCGTTATAGTCAGTGCATGCCGATATGTCCTCCTTCCAGCCCGGGAGATATTCAACTATAGGCTCACATGAGTCCAGATCCTCGAGAGGGTCAAAACAGGTGGTCGTCTCATCGCCATGACGATAGCCTACAATTATCGGTATCACGTCCAGGCTGCT
Source organism: Eubacterium sp. (assembly GCA_003486385.1). GTDB lineage: Bacteria > Bacillota > Clostridia > Lachnospirales > Lachnospiraceae > CAG-882. The sequence goes on from DNFT01000124.1 coordinate 40,099, forward strand.
GAGTACGTCAAGCTTGGTAAGGGCAATCTTGTCGGCTTTCTGACATTTCAGCCCGTAAAGGCTTGCAACGGCATCAAACGGACCGACACGGCGCGGACGGCCGGTGGCAGCTCCGTACTCACCGCCGGATTTTCTGAGAGCCTCCATCCATGCCTCAGGCATTGCCCTCTCGGCAACAAATGGACCGGCACCGACGCAGGTTGAGTAGGCCTTCAGTACACCGACAACCTGATTGAGATGTTCACCCGGTATGCCTGCACCTATAGGACCATAGGCAGATATGGTTGATGAACTCGAGGTGTATGGGAAGATACCGTAATCGATATCTCTCATTGCGCCGAGCTGGGCTTCTAAGACCACATTTTTTCCGTTTTTGAGAGCGGCTTCAAGGTAGCTGCCTGTGTCACATATATATGGAGCAAAAAGAGCTGCTTGCTTCTCACACCATGAGAGCAGAGCCGGATAGGACATGCGCTCCTGATGGTAGCAGCCCGACAGCTCAAGGTTCTTTGAGTCGAGCATCATTTTAAGGCGCGCCTGTATGCGAGGTTCATCGAGGTGGAGCAGGTCACCCATACGGATTGTCTTTTTCCTGTATTTGTCGCTGTAGGCGTAGGCGATTCCTCGTTTTGTCGAGCCGAAGGCTGCGCCTGTTTTTGCAAGACGGCTTTCCTCAAGCTCGTCCTGTGCGCGGTGCCAAGGCATGGATATGGTAGCCCTTGAGGAGAGCCTCAGGTTGTCAGGGGTTACGAGCACTCCCTTCTCACGGATTTGTGCAATCTCCTTTGACAGATGCTCCGGGTCTACCACCATACCATCGCCTAATATACAGATTACCTTGGAATGAAGTATGCCGGAAGGTAGAAGATTGAGAATAAATTTCCCCTGCCCGGTTACGACGGTGTGTCCGGCGTTGTTGCCGCCTTGGTAGCGGACGACTATATCAGCCTTCTCAGCCAGCAGGTCGATGACCCTGCCTTTTCCTTCGTCGCCCCAGTTTACGCCTGTTACTGCTGTCAGCATGTTTTGTCCTCCTTTATTGTGCTTCTTTGCATTGTTTTTTTAACCAGCGTTCATTATAATGAACGTACAGAGATATGTAAAAAGTATTATTGATATGACAGCAATAATTTTAAATTATCACAGAGGCGAATATGAATATTAATTTTGAGTATTACAGAATTTTTTATTATGTTGCAAAATACAGCAACTTCACAAAGGCTGCACATGCGCTCGGGAACAGCCAGCCCAATATCACGAGGGCAATGAACTGTCTTGAGAGTGCGGCACAATGCACATTGTTTATCCGGACGAACAGGGGAGTGCGCCTGACGCCGGAGGGGGAAAGGCTCTACACAAGAGTCGCAGCGGCGATTTCCATTCTACAGACCGCGGAGGACGAGATGATGGAGTATGCGGATTTGGAGCATGGCAGCATCGCAATCGGGGCAAGCGAGACGGCGCTTAATATATATCTTCTCAAAAAACTCAAAAGGTTTCATATGGAATACCCGGGAATAAGGATAAAGATATATAATCATTCAACCCCGCAGGCGGTGCAGTCCGTCAAGAGCGGGGAGATTGATTTCGCGGTTGTGACGACACCGACGACCGCAAAGGAGCCGCTTAGGGAGGTAAAACTGCAGGCTTTTAGCGAGATACTGGTAGGAGGAAAGACCTTCACGGCGCTGGGGAGTCAGGAGCTCAGCCTGGCGGAGATTTTGAATTATCCGTTTATATGCCTTGGAAGGGAGACGATGACCTACCAGTTCTATTATCAGTTTTTCATGGCGCACGGTCTTGAGATGAAGCTCGATACGGAGGCAGCTACCACGGACCAGATACTGCCGTTGGTAAAAGCCGAGCTGGGGCTTGCATTTATCCCGCAGCCGATGGCGGATCAGGCAATCAGGAGGCATGAGATAGTGCAGATATGCCTGAACGAGGAAATTCCAAGGCGCGATATCTGTATGGTCTATGATGTAAAACGTCCTATGAGTGTTGCGGCTAAGAAGCTTAAAAAGATACTGCTTGAGGAGAGGGATAATTTGGACGGGGAAAATTAGAAGGCTGAGAGCTGCATTTGACTGACATAGCTTTAAACTATGACAACTGTATAAAATTATATATTTTTCAATAACCGGACCGCCCATTATAATTAGAGAAAATATTGTTGGAGGGCGGTGCGGCAGCCTGCCCGGAAAAGGGGATTATTATGCAGACATCGGTAATTGGGTTTCCGAGAATTGGTACATTAAGAGAATTAAAATTCGCTTCCGAGAAATATTTCAGAGGGGAAATCGGTGCACAGGAGCTGCTGCAGACAGCAGCACAGTTGAGAAAAATTCATTGGAGCATGCAGAGAAATGCGGGGATTGACTATATTTCCAGCAATGATTTCTCACACTATGATGCGGTTCTGGATACGGCGGTGATGCTTGGAATTGTTCCCGGGCGTTACAAGGAATTAAAGTTGTCAGAGCTGGATACATATTTTGCGATGGCGCGCGGATATCAGGGGGACTCGGGAGATGTGAAGGCGCTTGCCATGAAGAAGTGGTTTAACACCAATTACCACTATATTGTCCCGGAGGTCGAGGACGACACGGTTATCGGGCTGTATGGGAGTAAGCTTTTAGACGAGTATAAGCAGGCGAAGTCGATTGGAATTGATACAAAGCCCGTAGTAATCGGCGTGTATACGATGCTCAGGCTGTGCAGATTTACGGGTAGCATGGCGGCGGCTGATTATGTGGATGATTTCATAAAGGCGTATAAGGAGCTTCTTAAAAGCTGCGCCGAAAATCAGGTGGCGTGGATACAGTTTGACGAGCCTGCGCTTGTGCAGGATATGGATGATAAGGATATCGAGCTGTTTTGCAGAATATACGATGCGGTGCTGTCTTGCAAAAACGGCTGCAGGGTACTGCTCCAGACCTATTTCGGAGATGTGAGGGATATTTACGCGAACCTGACCGGAATGGCGTTTGACGGAATAGGGCTTGATTTCATAGAGGGCAGGGAGACGGTCAAACTGATTGAAAAATATGGTTTTCCACAGGACAAGCTGCTGTTTGCGGGGCTTGTGAACGGAAAAAATATCTGGAGAAATCACTACGACCGCACATTAAAGACGTTGGCACAGCTTAAAGAAAAGAATATAAATGTCGTGCTATCGACTTCCTGCTCATTGCTTCATGTCCCATATACGTTAAAGCATGAGCACAGTCTTTCTCAGGACTATCTGTCCCATTTCGCATTTGCGGAAGAAAAGCTGGGTGAGCTTCATGAGCTGGGGATTCTTGTGGATTCGGATGATTACACATCGGAAGAAGCATACATTGATAATCAGCAGCTTTTTACCGTGAAGAGGGATTGTGAAAATGAGCAGGTAAAGCAGAGGCTTGAGAGTGTCGGGGAAAATGATTATATAAGACTGCCGAAGAGAAGTGAGCGTCAGAAGATACAGAAAAAAGTATTCGGTCTGCCTGAGTTTCCGACAACCACAATCGGCTCATTCCCGCAGACACAGGACGTAAAGGCAAACCGTTCAGCTTACAGGCGTGGAGATATTTCAAGGGAGGAATACATAGCTTTTAATAAGACGAAAATTGCTGAGTGTGTGGCATGGCAGGAAGAAATCGGACTTGATGTGCTGGTGCATGGTGAGTATGAGAGAAATGATATGGTGGAATATTTCGGTGAAGCTCTGGGCGGATTTCTGTTCACGCAGAAGGCATGGGTGCAGTCCTACGGAACACGCTGCGTGAAGCCGCCGATTATATGGGGTGATGTATACCGCAGGAATCCTATAACGGTTGAATGGTCCGTCTATGCACAGTCACTTACCAAGAAGCCTATGAAAGGTATGCTCACAGGACCGGTCACTATCCTGAACTGGTCATTTCCAAGGGAGGACATTTCGATAAAGGAATCGATAGCGCAGATTGCACTGGCAATCAGGGACGAGGTGCTTGACCTTGAAGCTGACGGTATCAGAATTATCCAGATTGATGAGGCAGCCTTGAGGGAGAAGCTGCCGCTTCGCAAATCGGACTGGTATACAGAATACCTTGACTTCGCAATCCCGGCATTCCGCCTGACCCACAGTGGAGTTAAGCCGGAGACGCAGATACACACTCACATGTGCTACAGTGAGTTTACGGACATTATTACGGCGATTGATGACATGGATGCCGATGTGATTACGTTTGAAGCCTCACGTTCCGACCTTCAGATATTGGATGCGCTGAGGGAGAAGCATTTTGAGACGGAGGTCGGACCTGGAGTGTACGATATCCATTCTCCGCGTGTACCGGATGTGCAGGAGATTGTGAATGCGCTTAATATAATGCTTACGAAGATTGAAAAGGATAAGCTATGGGTAAATCCTGATTGCGGTTTAAAGACAAGAGGGGTGCCAGAGACAGATGCCAGCCTAAGGAATATGGTTGAGGCTGCGAAGCTTATAAGAGATAAGAATATCTAAAGAAAAAGACTTGGGAAATGTTTTATTAATGTTTCCCGGGTCTTTTTTAATTATACAAATAATATCATGTTCAGAGCGTTCGGGGCAAACACTAATCCTAATTATGTGGATTATGAAGAATTCTTGAAATCCAGATGTTTTCCCGAAACAAGGGATAAAATAAAAATTCAGTTAGATGCGTTAGGAATTCCGTTCTATGACCCCATGCTTATAATAGGTAAAACACAAGGACGAATGGCGGAAGATGATTTTTGGATAATGATAGAGAAGTAGAAATTTTTACTTTCAAACTCCTGCATTCATGGTATAATGGCATCAGTGGGACACCGGGACCAGACCCCTGTCCCAGACTTGGGACAGGGGTCTGGTCCCGGTGTCCCGGAGATTTAACGCGAGGTAGATATATATGGACAGCATAAGTGAGGAACGTATTAAAAATATATTGGACAGCGCAGATGTTAATTATTCATATAAGCTGGCAAAGGAGCTTGAGACTATACGCAGCAATCCGGTGCTTGGCTATAGGAGCGCCGGCTCTGAGGCAGAGCATAAGGCTGGGGAGCTTATCCTTGACAGGATGAAGGAGGCAGGCTTTTCTAATGTCCGCAAGGACAGGGTGGATGTCGATGCATGGGAGTTTAAGCGTGCGGTTATCAAGGCATGCGCCGATGGCGAGGAGAGGGAGCTTCAGCTTGGAGCATATCAGACGAACTATGTCACGGATGGATATGAGAGCGTGCAGATAGTGGATGCCGGAAAAGGCACGCTTGAGGATTACGAGGAGCTGGAGCGTCTCGGAATATCTGTCGAGGGCAAGCTTGTCATGGCGGAGATTAACCAGCGCGAGGAGTGGTGGATTAATTTCCCCGTATATCAGGCAAAGTTAAAGGGCGCAAGAGGTTTTATAGCCGTTCAGGCGGGCGGCTACGGCGAGGTGGCTGAGAATGCACTGAACGCACAGGACATAGCGGGACCTTCGGACGCACCGGCGTTCTCAATCTCACGCTCTGATGCCGATTGTATAAAAAAGTGTATGGCACAGAGAACGGACGACGTAGGTAACGACAGGGAATGTACGGTACTTTTTGATGCATACACCAAGGTTATGCCGGGTGCGAGCACATATAATATTGTCGGTGAGATTCCGGGAGAGAATCCGGACAGGATGATACTTCTGTCCGGTCACTATGACTCATATTTTTCGGGCTTTCAGGATGACAACACTGCTGTCAGCATGCTGATTGAGATAGGGCGCATGCTGATAAAGAGTAATTACAAGCCGCATAACACTATAGTGCTGTGTGCAATGGCGGCAGAGGAGTGGGGAGTTATCAACTCTAAGTATGACTGGTCGACAGGCGCGTACGAGGAGGTGTTCACCGTACACCCTGAGTGGAAGGGTAAGGTAATCGCAGACCTGAACTTTGAGCTTCCGGCATTTGCACATGGAAATAAGGATTATGTGCGCTCTACCTACGAGTACAGGAATTTCTTCAGGAGAATATTGAAGGAATATCCAGGGAATCTGCACGAAGCGTACCCGGATGGTGTAGGAACGAAGGCACCTATACAGACATGGTCGGACGATTTCTCGGTTGCGATATCCGGTATTCCGTCAACGGTGAATGAATTTGCCGGTGGCAAGTTCATGGAATCGCACTATCATTCACAGTATGACAGCGATGAGTTCTACGATGAGAGAGTGTACCTGTTCCATCATAAGTTATATGCGTATATATTGCTGCGGCTTGATGGTATGATCGTTGCACCTATAGACTTCACAACTCTGTGCGATGAGCTTCTGCACAGATTTGACAGGGATATATGTGATGACAGGTCGGCAGCAGATGAGCTTGTACAGGCAGTGACGGATTTGAAGCTGGAGGCGCTGCGGGTTAATGAGGTTGTTGAAGGACGCAATTGTCCGGAGAGGGCATTCACAGGTGCAGATGATGGATACAGCTACGATGGTGGAGCAGGTGAAAATCATGGTGTGAGAGCGAGGGATAATGATGACATGCGCATTGAGTCGGAGCTTCTGAAGGCATTTGCGCTTGCACAGGATACGCTTGTGACACTTAACTGGCAGGATGACGTCCTGTTCCCTTATGAAACGGCTATGAATGATGTGGTTTTCCTTGGTAAGGCTATTGATGCCTTAAGCTCTGAAAAGGATATCGACAAGCCGCTTGCAAGGATAAAGAATGCCTTAAACTGGATTTACAGAATAGACAATAACCAATATGCCTTTAAATTTGAGAAGGCTGTATATGAGTATTTTACGGGCTATGTTCTCAATCAGCCGCGGGAAAGGCTCAAGTGGGGATATGGCAGGATAATTCACCACGAAAATCTTTTTGATGTGGTCAGAAGCCTTATTGACAAATTGAAGGCAATGGATGAAAATGTGGATGTAAGCCATGAACTTTCGGTGCTTATACAGGCGAGAGTGCGCCAGCAGAATTATCTGGTGCTTGACGTAAGGAACACTACGCAGTATGTTAAAGAGATTACACAGATTATTCATAATTGTCTGTATTAGAAAACTAAAAAAGGGGTAAACAGCAAATGACAAGTGATACGTTGTATCGAGTGAAAAAGGAAGATTTTCCGAAGCTGGAACAGCTTTTAATCAAATGCTTTGAAAAAGATCCTCTGTATGTGAGCATGATACCGGATGAGGATATACGAAAAAGACTTATGCCGGAGCTTTTTAAGTGCGATTTGAATGAGTTCTATGAGACCTGTGAGATATTCGCTGACAGCGAAGAAATTAACGGAATACTGGTTGTATCAGATGAGGCGGAGCCATACAATATGGTTCACTTCTATTTATCAGAGGCTCTCGCAGAGCTGAGAACGGACGGATATCTGTTGAAGGAAGACCCGTCTATGAAAACTTTAAAAAATTTCATAATAGGAAGAGATTATCTCAATTCGAGCTGGACGGATCAGCTTCACCAGAATAACAGGCTGCATATTATATATCTTGCGGTAAATCCTGAGCTTCAGCACCATGGAATTGCCGCTAAGCTCATCGGTGAGGTCGTAAATTATGCGGATAAGCATAAGATGATGATATCACTTGAGACACATAATCCTAAGAATGTTGATATGTATAAGCATTTTGGCTTTCAGATGTATGACACAATACAGAAGCATTTCGGACTCACGCAGTATTGCATGATAAAGCAGGCATGAGAACATGCGGGACTGACTGCAGCAGGGCATTTGTGTATGGCAGGTGACAATTCGGTAAATATTTAAAATTACCTTGCATAAAAGGTTGTTTTGTCATACTATATTATTAAAATGATATCAGGGTCATTAAGGTCAGGATATCAATTAAAAATCAGTTTTATTTTAATTGCGGAGGTGTTGTATGGATACGGTTGTTTTTAACAAAGAGGATTTCAAGAAATCCGTGTTAGACAATGTCAAGAATATCTACAGAAAGAATATTGATGAGGCTACCAAGCAGCAGGTATTTCAGGCTGTAGCGTACGCCGTTAAGGATATGATTATTGACAGATGGATTGCGACACAGAGGGAATATGAGAAGCAGGATGTTAAGACGGTGTATTATATGTCAATGGAGTTCCTTATGGGACGTGCACTCGGTAATAATATGATTAATCTGTGCTGCTATAAGGAGGTCAAGGAGGTTCTTGACGAGCTCGGTTTCGATATCAATGTTATCGAGGACCAGGAGCCGGACGCTGCTCTTGGAAACGGAGGTCTTGGAAGACTTGCAGCATGCTTCCTTGATTCACTTTCCACACTCGGCTATCCTGCTTATGGCTGTGGTATAAGATATAAGTATGGAATGTTCAAGCAGGAGATTAAGAACGGATACCAGATTGAGGTTCCGGATGACTGGCTTAAGGATGGCAACCCGTTTGAGGTTAAGCGTTCGGAGTACGCTGTGGAGGTTAAGTTCGGCGGATATGTAAGATGTTACAGAGGTGAGGATGGAAGAGACCATTTCGTTCAGGAGAACTATCAGTGCGTTAATGCCGTTCCTTATGACCTTCCTATTGTCGGTTACGGCAACAATGTGGTAAATACGCTCAGAATATGGGACGCAGAGCCTATACAGCACTTCAATCTCGATTTCTTTGACAAGGGGGATTACCAGAAGGCGACAGAGCAGGAGAATCTTGCAAAGAACATTGTTGAGGTTCTCTACCCTAATGACAATCATTACGCAGGTAAGGAGTTAAGGCTTAAGCAGCAGTACTTCTTCATCTCAGCTAGCGTTCAGAGAGCGGTAGCGAAGTTCAAGGAGAAGCACAGCGACATCCATCAGTTCCCTGAGAAGGTATGCTTCCAGCTCAACGATACGCATCCTACGGTAGCTGTTGCAGAGCTTATGAGAATACTTCTTGATGATGAGGGTCTTGAGTGGGATGAGGCATGGGATATCACAACTAAGACATGTGCTTACACTAACCATACAATCATGGCTGAGGCGCTTGAGAAGTGGCCTATAGAGCTGTTTTCAAGACTTCTTCCTAGAATTTACCAGATTGTTGAGGAGATTAACAGACGTTTTGTTGAGAAGATTAAGACAATGTATCCGGGCAATCAGGAGAAGATACGCAAGATGGCAATTGTATATGACGGACAGGTCAAGATGGCTCATCTTGCAATCGCAGCAGGATTTTCTGTAAACGGTGTTGCAAAGCTCCACACAGAGATTCTTGAGAAGCAGGAGCTTAAGGATTTCTATGAGATGATGCCTGAGAAGTTCAACAATAAGACCAATGGTATAACACAGAGACGTTTCCTCCTTCACGGCAACCCGCTTCTTGCTGACTGGGTTACCAAGAAGATTGGAGATGACTGGATTACAGACCTTCCGCAGATAAGCAAGCTTAAGGTGTACGCAGATGACGAGCTGAGCCAGAGCGAGTTTATGCAGATAAAGTACCGCAACAAGATTCGTCTTGCTGAGTACATAAAGGAGCACAATGGTATTGACGTAGACCCGCGTTCGATATTCGATGTTCAGGTAAAGAGACTTCATGAGTATAAGAGACAGCTTCTCAACATACTTCATGTTATGTATCTTTACAATCAGATAAAGGAACATCCGGAGATGGATTTCTATCCTAGAACATTTATTTTCGGTGCGAAGGCAGCAGCAGGCTACAAGAGAGCCAAGGCAACAATCAAGCTCATCAACAATGTTGCGGATGTTATCAATAACGATAAGTCAATCGACGGAAAGATTAAGGTCGTATTCATCGAGAACTACCGCGTATCTAACGCAGAGATTATCTTTGCGGCAGCGGATGTGAGTGAGCAGATTTCAACAGCTTCTAAGGAGGCCTCAGGTACAGGTAACATGAAGTTCATGTTAAACGGTGCACTCACAATCGGAACAATGGATGGTGCGAATGTTGAGATTGTGAACGAGGTAGGAGAGGACAACGCTGTCATCTTCGGGCTCAGAGCAGATGAGGTTATCCGCTATGAGAATGAGGGCGGCTACAATCCTATGGATATCTTCAACAATGATCAGGATATCAGACAGGTGCTCATGCAGCTTATCAACGGCTTCTATTCACCTGAGGATCCTGAGATGTTCCGTGAGATTTATGATTCACTTCTCCATGCACAGGGCGGAAACCGCGCAGATGTATACTTCATATTGAAGGATTTCCGCTCATACGCAGATGCCCAGAAGAAGATTGAGGCGAAGTATCGAGACACTAAGGGCTGGGCACGTTCTGCAATGCTCAATACTGCATGCAGCGGCAAGTTCACATCTGACAGAACAATTGAGGAGTATGTGCACGATATATGGCACCTTGATAAGGTTAAGGTTGAGCTTACAGATGAAGACTGCAGGTAATAGCTTTCATTGGGGTTCTAAGTCTGATATTTTATAATTTAAACATATTTCAAATTTGCAAGCAATAAAAAAACATCCTCTGCATAGAATATGTGCAGGGGGGGTTTTTTTGTATGAGAAGGCAGATTAAATTTGTATTATACTGCACTTTGGCAGTTTTTTTTATACCGTTTATTATTACGCTGATATTGAGCGGTGTCGGACTGGAAAAGGATAAAATAGGACTTGCCTTAGCTTCCAGGTTCAACGGGAACAATGCTAAGAACTCTGTAGTGGTGAATTATAGCATAGGAAGTGAGGATATGGACATGGAGGAGTATATCGTCGGAATGCTGGCACCAGCTTATGACTATTGCGATAATCCTGAGTTTTTGAAGATAATGGCGGTTATGTGCCGTACATACATGACGTATTGCAATGAAAATAACAAAAAAAGTGACGCGGTGTTTTATAGCGATTTGCAGCTGAAAGAGCGCTGGGGAGAGGAATGGAGCGCGAAGAAGGCAGCGTTGATTGTGGCAGCACAGCAGACAAAGGGCGTCGTGATAACCTGTGATGGAAATACAATTTATCCGTACAGTCACGAATTGACAAGTGGATATACGAGAAACCTAAGGGAAAATTGCAAATATCTATGTGAGGTAGAACAGACCTATGACAGCACAGATGAGGAATATATAAGCATTTGCGATTATACGGAAAAAGAATTTGCGGCGATTGTCAGAAAAAACCTGGAGAATTTGTATTTTGATGATAGATATCCGGCGCGGCAGCTACAGATAGTTGAAAAGACTACAGGAGGATATGTTGTACTTATTCAGGTTGGGAATATAGTGATTGATGGGGATACATTTGCTGGGATATTGAATCTTGCGTCCCCTTCATTTATATTTCAAGAGACCGGTGACGGAATACGATTTACTGTTAAAGGAAGAGGGAACGGATATGGTTTATCCATAGCAGGTGCAAGGCAGAAGGCTGCTGCTGGTGAGTCCTATCAGGAAATCCTTAATTATTATTTTGAAAATATTGTCTGTATAAAATAATTGTGTGTGGCAATCCTATTATCAAGAGTAAAGGAGCTGTATCGGAAAACAGTATGGTTCTTGTATAACTCAGGAAAATTGATAATGTGAATATACGCTTATGATATTATAGATACCGTAGAAGGGTGTCTTAATTGATAACGTATATTCAGCAGGAGGAGGTTGCCTTGAATAGACGAAGAAATAAGGTGGACATGGAAAAGGTATTTGCCACCGTCATCTCTCTTGCCATTATGGTTGCTCTGGTGGTGGGAGTAGTATCTATACTTAGACGCAATAATTCAGAGGGAGATAATAAGCAGAATTATATCGACCTGAATCAGATTAATGAAGCTTTGAATGAGACTGAGCAGAACACGCAAAAGCAGACAGAGAGCAGGGAGGCACAGACCAATGTTGCAAGAAATGATGAAAAAAATAGTGCGGACGACAAAAAGAATATCGAAGAACCTACGACAAAAGGCAATGACGGTTCCATCGCACCTACGAAAGAAGGTGTTGAAGCTGGAGAGCGCGATGTGGCGAAAAATACAGATGAAAAAGGACAAAAGGACACAGAGAATGTAACAGAGGTTGATGCGGAACCTGTATCCGAACCGTCAGTGGAACCAGGCACGGAGGTGGCTGTACAGCCATCAGAGCCGGAAGGCATTGAAGTGGCACAGTTACCGTCAGAGGAAGGGAATACACAGACAGAGGTGACGGATACCTCAATGTCTGGTGATGTAGGAGAGGCAGCGCCTGTTAATGCCTCGACAGCGACAATTCTTGGGTATAACTTCAGTGAGGAAAGTACAATGATGTGGCCGGCAGTGGGAAATGTTATCTTAAACTACAATATGACAAACACAATATATTTCCCAACTCTTGATGTATATAGATGTAATCCGGCAATTATCATAAGCGCACCGGAAGACTCCGTTGTATCTGCAGCAGCCGATGGCCTTGTCATTGCGGTGTATGAGACAAATGAGACAGGACTTACAATGGAGATTGCACTGGGAAATGATTATGTGATGACCTACGGACAGCTTAAGAATCTCATGGTCGGAGTTGGAAGCCAGGTAAAAAGAGGGGATGTTCTCGGAGCGGTTGCAGCACCGAGCCAGTATTACACGGTTGAAGGAAGTAATCTTTATTTCAAGCTGGATAAGGCAGGGACAAGCATAAATCCTATGGATTTCATAGATGCCGGCGATGAATCCGCATCTGAAGCCGAATGAAAAAAACAATTCATTCGATATTTTAAATAGATATGGTAAATATAGAGAATGTGAACCGGGAATAAAATAAAGCTGCCCATGTATTGCATCGAAAGTAATACATGGGCAGCTTATTTTGCGGTAGATTACATTGGTTAATGGTCTAGCCTCTTAACTGGCCTTCTACATATTCCATAATATATATATTGTCTTCCGGCATCTGGCAGCCTACGAGGTAGGTCCCGTCATCATCGGTGCTTCTTATAATCTTACCATCGAGAACATTGTGTGCGGAGAGAACGAAGTTCTCGATTTCGACAGAGACATCAGTGCCCTTGCAGTCCGCAAAGAAAGGCTCCTTGCTTGCAAATGCGAAGCCGTTCGCACTTATGTTGTCCATTGTACCACCGTATGACTGACCGGTTTTCTTGTCGGTTATCTTACAGCTGTAATTGACATCAAGCCTTGGGTATTTACGGCGGTTGGCTATCTTAGGTCTGGAATTCAGGCGGATGGATACATTTCCGTTGTCATTTGAAGTAAGTTCGGCGTTTCCCCAGCAGTACAGCACGTTGCCGACAGTGACATTAACACTGCAGGTAACAGCCTTCTTGAAGACCGGAAGCTGTCCGGAGCTGACGACGATGCCTGTATCAAGCTGCTTTACAAGCTCGCCATGGTATTCGGCATCGCCTGAGCCGGTGTTGATATGGATAATTACCTTCATTCCCGGCAGGAGGTCTTCAATACCCATGAATCCGCCTATTCCAAGCTCACACATGAGAGCCTCTATTACTTCCTCAATCTCATTGATATTTTCGGATGTCTCAGCGTATTTACTGGTCATACGCTTGCTTGTTTCACTTGAATCGGAAATACAGTTGTTCATATCCTTAACGATTGAAGAAACCTGCTCCATGTTATCTACAAGCTGGTGATTGGACACCTCAACATCCTTCATGGCATTGTCGATTACCTGGATATGCTCTCCAAGCTGTTTTGAATCAGCAGTAATCTTGCCGACATTTTCACCTGTGATAGTCACCTTCTCAAGTGTGAGGGCAATTAACTTAAGTGTCTCTTCGATGGAGGCAGTCATCTTCGATGATGTTTCCTCAAGATGTATAAGAGCATCCTCAATCTGGCTTGAGGATGACTTGGTCTCAGTACTCAATGTTCTAATCTGCTCAGCAACAACGGCAAAGCCTCTTCCGGCATCGCCGGCACGGGCAGCCTCGATGGAGGCATTGAGTGCGAGAAGATTGGTCTGTCCCGATATGCTCTGGATAGTGCCTGTTTCGTCCTTAACCCTCGCAAATTCTGTCTTGAAGTCATGCAGGACTTCATCAACCTCAGAGGAAAGCTGTGACATTGTGTGAGCTGTCTTTACAAGCTCATCAAGGTCTGAACTGCTGACTGCTGCATGTCCCTGCGACTCGGAGGTAAGTGTAACCATCTGTTCGATGAGGTTACCGACATTCTGAACCTGCGAGTTGATATCTGTCGTCATATCGAGCGATGAAGCTGTTCTGTCCATAAGCTGGCTGCTGTTCTGGGTAAGTTCATTCATGCCAAGGACAACGACATCTGAGCCGTGTTTATTCTCCGAAGCCAGCTCGTTGACTACGGTAATTCCGTCCATTACAGTGTTGCTTGCTGTCTTAACCTTCTCAACGGTGTTGACAACACGTTCAAGATCTGCCTTGATGCTGTCGGTCATGGCACCATCTGATTCATTGAGATGCTTTATTGACATCACATAGCATATATAGCACAGCAGGATACATGACAGCTGAAGCTGATAGTCCTTAATATTGGCTGCCGAATTATATCCTGATGCGTATTTATATACGGCTCCCAGTACAATTATTGCGGTGTTGGCAATACCGCATTTTACAATAAAGCTCTTGTTTTTATAAATAATAAGGAGACTGGTTACAGGGAGTATGTAGGTGAAGGCTATCGACGAGTCGGTAGTGCATAATACAAATGCATAGAAAATACTATAACCTATTGCCAGAACATTTTTATATTTGTCAGTTGCCCTGCCCTTTACCCTTAGCAGAATCTCGCCGCATAAAAGCGGAACCCAGCATAAAATTAAGAATACAATATAGTGGACTCCGGGATACAATCCCTTGGGGACATCGCTTCCATAATTGGCGGAAAGAAGTACCGAAAAGATAATCCATATCCGCCTGGCTTTCTGATTTGCTTTTTCTTTGAAGACATTAGCATCGTAATTCATAATAAGCCTCCTGAAGTTCGTTTATAATACAAAATATAATTTATTTTATCTTATTTCCGTTTATGTTTCAAGGGACTTTTGTATTATAATAGGTACAAACTTACAATTATTATATTAATAATATTGAAATGATGTTGGGGGGCAAAACATGCCAATTTAATGACAAGTGTATAACGTATTATATTTATACATATCAGCTCCATTGTCCGAAGCAAGATGTTCTTGGAACAATCTAAGCTTCTCCCCAAAGTCGTGATATGCATAAA
>DNFT01000124.1:55317-66075 GCA_003486385.1 Eubacterium sp.
GCATGTTTTGACCCCAACATCGTTGAAATATCCGAAGTGTGAAAGAGCTTTATGTATTTTAAATTATTTGAGTGGAAATTTGTTTAATTAGGTTGATTACAATAAGTTAAAAATATATACTGTAATTATGCGATAAAGATTATGTAGATGTGAAAACTTTTGGAGCTAGGGAGATACCATGGAAAAGAAAAAGGAATTGTACGTAAATGAACAGGTGTATGATGAGGTTATTTCCAGACAGGAACAGAACGAAGACGAGGGCTTTGGAAGCCGTATCAATGAGGCATACAGTTATTTCAATGTGGCTGAGATAAAGAAAAACCTTAAGATACAGCGAAAGATAAAAAAAGAGGGAGAGCAATTGGTGCGCGATAGACAGATAACCCTTGAAAAGGTTTCGGGCGGATTTTTGGCAGATGCCGATGGGTATGCCTGCAGGTTCTCCGGTACAGGTCGTTCGGTAAGATATGGCAGAGAGGTTTCTTTTCCCGTGAGCATTACCATAGACAGGACTTCTTTGCTGAATGTTTCATGCTCCTGTGAGGCATGCTCCGGTTATTATTTTTACTATTCAAAAAATATATGTAAGTATGTATCAGGTCTGCTTGATATAGTGGAGGATTACACCGGGAAACACGAAATCGGGGATGCCACCGATGTGTGGGCTAAACAGCTCCTGAGTGAGTACAGTTCAAAGCTTGAGTCCAGGGTTATCGCGGATAACCGTGCTGCCGATGGTACGGTTATGCTTGAACCGCGAATTATCAGGAAAGATAACATGCTGTCGCTATCCTTTAAAATTGGAATGGGTAGAATGTTCGTGGTTAAAGATCTTGCAAAATTTGTTGAGAATGTGAGAAACAGTGCGAGCGATACATACGGTTCTGATACGGTGATAAATCACAGGCTTGAAAATTTTACGGAATCGGGACGCAAGTGGATCAACTTTATAAATGACGCTGCCGATGAGGAGAAGAGGCTCCGCGAAAGGATAATGGATGTCACATGGGGCAGAAGCGGCAGCAAGAAGGTAGACAGCATAGAGCTATATGGCTGGAGAATGGACAGGCTTTTTGAAATCGCAGGCAGTACGCTAATCAGCTATGAGGACAAGGATGAACACAGCAAAGCGGCCATGTATCATTTTGCGGATGAGAACCCTAAGCTGACAATGAATGTTAAGCCTAAGATGTATGGAAGCACATTCGACGGAATACATGTCTCAATTATGCTTCCGTATATATGCTGTGGAACAAGGGCAACGTATTACGTTGACAGTATGTCTAAGAGCATATCGAGGATGAGTGAGGAATTTTATGACAAGCTCAAGCCATTCTTTGCTCAGGCGGATGAGGGACACTTCAGCATAAGTGTGGGAAGGAAAAGCCTGTCTGATTTTTATTACAGTGTACTTCCTGAAATCCGTGATTATATTGATGTAGTTGAGACGGATGTTGATGTGATAGACCAGTACCTTGCACCTGTTGCCAGATTTGCATTTTATCTTGATGCGCCGGATGGTGATGTGACGTGTAAGGCGGTTGTCAGGTATGGGGATAAGGAGTTTTCATGCCTTGACCAGTTACGCACGAGCAGAGTACTGCTTGATTCGTTCAGACAGGGGGCAAGAGAAAAACAGATTCTTACGGTGCTTGAGAGCCTTTTTCCTGAATGTGACCCGGATGGGGATGTTGTATTCTGCGGCGGCGATGAGGAGAAGATATTTGAGGTGGTGACACATGGAGTTGAGGAGCTTGCCGCGATAGGTGATGTGTTCTGCACCAAGCGTTTTAAGAGTGTTAATGTGGTTAGACGTGCCAAGGTAAGTGTTGGTGTGAGCGTGTCGAGTGGACTCCTGGATCTTGATGTATCCACGGACGAGCTTTCACAGGACGAACTTGCGGAGCTTCTTAAACATTATAAGAGCCATCAGAGGTATTATCGCTTTAAGTCGGGTGAGTACATAGACCTCAATGAGGAATCCCTCCAGATGTTATTTGAGATGATGGAGACCATGAAGCTATCACCGAAGGATTTTGTGAAGGGGAAAATGCACCTTCCTATGTACCGTACACTGTATCTTGACAAGATGCTTGAGGAACATGAGGAGGTCTACAACACAAGGGATAAGGTATTCCGCGAGATAGTGAAGAACATGAAGACAGTTAATGACGCGGATTATAATATACCCGAGGGAATCAGTGCCACGCTCAGAAGGTACCAGAAAACAGGTTTCCGTTGGATAAGGACACTTGAGGCTAACGGCTTTGGTGGTATATTGGCTGATGATATGGGACTTGGAAAGACCCTTCAGACCATAGCGGTGCTTATGTCTGCTAAGGAGGAGGGAAGAAGTGGAACGTCGATAGTCATTTCTCCGGCGTCCCTTGTGTTCAATTGGGGAGATGAGCTTGCAAAATTCGCTCCTTCGCTGAAGGTGGTGACTGTAACCGGTAAGCAGGAGGACAGGACACACATGATAGAGGAATATGAGGCACAGAATGTGGATGTGCTTGTAACTTCCTATGACCTATTAAAGAGGGATATCAACCTCTACGATGGAAAGGTTTTTGAATATGAGATAATAGATGAGGCACAGTACATCAAAAACCAGACCACAGCGGCAGCAAAGGCTGTAAAGCTTATAAGAAGCAAGGCTAAGTTCGCACTGACAGGAACTCCTATTGAGAACAGACTTAGTGAGCTTTGGAGCATATTTGATTACCTTATGCCGGGATTTCTGTATGGTTATGATGTATTTAAGAACGAATTTGAGACACCGATTGTAAAATATCAGGATGAGGAGGCTATGGCCAGACTTCAGAAGATGGTCAGACCGTTCATACTGCGCCGCCTGAAAAAGGATGTTCTTAAGGACCTTCCGGAGAAGCTTGAGGAGAACAGGGTAGTAAAGTTCGACGAGAAGCAGCAGAAGCTCTATGATGCACAGGTTCTTCACATGAAGAATGAGCTTGCCTCATCGGATGACAAGGACTTCAACAAAAAGAAAATAGAAATTCTTGCGGAGCTTACAAGGCTTCGCCAGGTGTGCTGTGATCCGAGACTTTGCTATGATAATTACGATGGAAGCTCTGCGAAGCTGGATTCGTGCATGGAGCTGATACAGAGCGCCATTGATGGCGGACACAGAATGCTTTTATTTTCACAGTTTACGAGTATGCTTGAACTGCTTGAAAAGCGTCTTGACGCGGAAAATATAGAGTATTATAAGATAACAGGCGAGACATCCAAGCAGAAAAGAATGGAGCTTGTCAAGCAGTTCAATGAAGGAACTGTACCTGTATTCCTTATCTCACTGAAAGCAGGCGGTGTTGGACTCAACCTTATAGGTGCGGATATGGTTATCCATTATGATCCATGGTGGAATGTTGCGGTGCAGAATCAGGCAACGGACAGAGCGCACAGAATAGGACAGACAAAGAAGGTAACAGTATATAAGATGGTTGTCAAGAATACGATTGAGGAGAAGATTCTGAAGCTTCAGGATAGCAAGCGCGATCTTGCAGACAGTATTATAAGCGGTGACAATGTCGGAATGAGCAGTATGAGCAGGGATGAGCTTATGGAGCTGCTGGGTGTGTGAAGCTGATATGTAATGCTGATATGGCATGATATAAAAAATACAGTAAAAAGCATCGATAAAAATTTATTTCTTAAAAGAGCAGCAGGTTGATTGCGACCGGCTGCTCTTTTACGTCCTGTGCAGTATATTTTCCATAAAAAAACTATTGCATTAATAGAAAATGTATGATAGTATTTCAATACACAACAAGTAGTAATTAAAACTACATGATAAAATATATAAAACCGTAACTTGTAATAATCATATCGGATTATACCCGGTAAATGCTGAAGCGGGTAGTAACGCTTTAATATTAAGCAACGTCCGGTTGCAATACACTGAGTTTCGCAATTAACTATGAATATCAGGGGTAAGAAAGGAGAAGCTTATATGAATGGATTACTTGAAAACATTGAGGAGAGAGGACTTAAGGATCCCTGGAGTGCAATTACACATTTTATCGGCATGCTCATGGCGATGCTTGCTGCGGTGCCGCTTCTGATAAAGGCTGCCAAAGCACCGGATAGAATACATTTCGCAGCTCTTGGAATATTTGCCTTGAGCATGATACTGCTTTACGGAGCAAGCGCGACATATCATTCAATCAGGGGCTCGCAAAGAGTTCAGACTATTCTGAGAAAGATTGACCACATGATGATTTTTGTACTTATTGCAGGCTCCTACACACCGATATGCCTTGTGGTTCTGAATGGCACGACCGGCTATGTGATGCTGGCACTTGTATGGGGAATTGCAATTGCGGGAATAGTAATCAAGCTATGCTGGATTACATGTCCTAAGTGGTTTTCTTCAATATTGTATATCGCAATGGGATGGGTGTGCCTGCTTGCATTCTCTAAGATTTACAATGCACTTTCGGGACCGGCGTTCTATTGGCTTTTATCAGGTGGGCTTATATATACAATAGGCGGTGTTATATATGCGCTGAAGGCACAGGGCTTTAATGCCAGACACAGCAGCTTCGGGTCACATGAGATATTCCACCTCTTTGTAATGGGCGGAAGCATATGTCATTTTGTTTTGATGTTCCGGTATATAACTGTGTTTCCTATTTAAAAAGTGATTTTTGAATTGCATTTCACCTCGGTTGTGTTATATAATTATAAATAGCTCAGAATAAAAACGAACTTAATATGTTTATGCAGATTATATGTCAATAAAAGTGTTCCTGAATAGGGAGCACTTTTATTGCGCTTATAGTAATAAATAAAAGGACAACAGTTAAAGAGGTGGATTATGGGTAAGGCAAAGGTAAGCAGTGGTAAGGATTTAACTACAGGACCAATAGGAAAGGGGATACTGGCATTTGCGATTCCGCTTTTTCTGGGGCAGCTGTTACAGCAGCTCTATAATGTGGCGGATGCGTGGGTTGTAGGAAATTTTGCGAACAACAATGCGTTTGCTGCGGTTAGTTCAACAGGAAGCATGACTTTTCTGATTATAGGTTTTTTTAATGGTGTTGCCACCGGCGGAGGAGTTGTAATATCGAAGTACTATGGAGCGAAAAATTATGAAGCGGTTGAAAAAGCGGTTCACACGAATTTCCTTTTCGGAATTATTGCTTCTATACTTGCAACTGTGGTCGGGCTTCTGATGGCACCGTGGCTTCTCACGGTGATGAAGACACCGGATGAGGTTATGCCGGAGGCAGTTACATATCTCAGAATATATTTTGCAGGTGTCTCCACGATAATCATGTACAATATCGGAATGGCAATCATGCGTGCACTCGGAGACAGCATACATCCGCTGTATTATCTTGTGCTGTCCTCGATAGTGAATGTTATTCTTGACCTGTTGTTTGTAGCTGTTCTGGACTTCGGAGTTGCAGGCGCAGGAGTTGCAACTGTTATAGCACAGGGAATCAGCGCAGTATTATGTATAATAAGAATGTGCAGGGTCGATGGAGTAGGAAAGCTTAAGCTCAGCCTGCTTAGGTATTACCCGGAGTACATGAAAGAAGTTATAGTTCAGGGACTTCCGAACGGTGTCCAGAACTCTGTTATAAGTATAGGAAATATGGTAGTACAGACTAACATCAATTCATTTGGTTCGTATGCGATGTCGGGTGTCGGAGCATACAGTAAGATAGAGGGGTTTGCCTTCCTTCCTATAACAAGCATGTCGATTTCACTTCCTACATTTATTGGACAGAACCTTGGAGCAAAGAAATATGATAGGGCAAAGAAAGGGGCGGCATTTGGAATAGTATCGGGAGTTGCGTTAGCAGAACTTATAGGAGTGATTGTATTTCTGTTTGCACCGCAGCTGTTAAGATTCTTTGTCGATGTGGATGAAGCGGTTATGATAGGGCGGGGACATGCGAGAAGAATCAGCCTGTTCTTCTGCCTGCTTGCGTTCTCACATTGTGCAGCCGGAGTGCTGAGAGGCTGCGGCAAGTCGATAGTGCCGATGATAACAATGTTAGCCTTCTGGTGCGGTGTACGTATTATCTATGTCACAACAACACTTCACTTCATACCGGATTTTTCTGTTATTTCATGGGCATATCCACTTACATGGTCGCTCAGTACGATTGTTTTTACGCTGTTCCTGTTAAAATCCGACTGGGTACATGCGTTTGAAAGGAAGAAAAAATGATTGCGGCAGAGGGAAAAGCGGAGGTTAATGCATTTGATTATTACAGGTTATGTCCGAAGGTATAATGTGAAAAACTTTATACTTTGTTAATTGTAAAATCAGCACAAAAATGTTATAATATAAGTATGTTTTTTAGGCAGAATATACATGATTGGAGGAACCTATATGAAAAATTTTCCACACCTGTTTGAACCCATTCAGATAGGTAAAACGACTGTGAAGAACAGAATTTTTATGCCGCCGCTGTCCACTAATCTTGCGGATAAGGGCTATGTGACGGACGCACTTGTCGAGCATTACTCTAACAGGGCAAGGGGAGGTGTCGGGCTTATCGTGACAGAGGTTACGACGGTTGAGCCGACCTACACCTATCTTCCAGGGGATATGTCTATATACGATGACTCGTATATCCCCGGCTGGAAGAAGCTTGTGGACGCTGTGCATAAGTACGACACGAAGATACTCTCGCAGCTTTTCCACCCTGCGTATATGGCGTTTCCTGTTCCGGGGACACCACAGCTTATAGCTCCGTCGAATGTGGGACCTTATTATGCGAAGTCGGCACCGAGGGCTGTCACGGTTGAGGAGCTGCATGTGCTGGTAAGGCAGTTCGGCGAGGCGGCGCTCAGGTTTAAGAAAGCTGGCGGAGACGGAGTGGAAATCCAGTGTGCACATGCGCATGGTCTGCTGGGCGGATTTCTGACACCGCTTTATAATAAGAGAACGGATGAGTATGGTGGTGACATTAACGGAAGACTCAGGCTTACCCTGGAGGTTATAAGGGAGGTCAGAAAGCAGTGCGGGGATGATTTTATAATCGATGTCCGCATATCCGGAGATGAGTACAGTGAGGGCGGTCTCACACTGAATGACATGATATATGTGTCGAAGCAGCTTGAGAAGGAGGGCGTTGATTTCCTGCATGTATCAGGCGGTAATACTATAAAGAGAGGAAGCTCTATGCCGGCACCGGGAACATCACCTGCACCTCATGCACATGCGAGCGAGGAGATAAGAAAGCATGTACATATTCCTGTTGCCACGGTTGCCAGAATAAATGAACCGTGGGTTGCAGAGGAGCTTATCGCAGATGGGAAGGCGGATATCTGCATGATAGGCAGGGCTAATCTGTGCGACAGTGAATTTGCCAATAAGGCGCGCGAGGGAAGGACGGACGATATACGCCCATGTATCGGCTGCGGAAGATGCCTCACGGGAATAATGTTCGGCAAGCCTATAGCGTGTACGGTGAATCCGTCTGTCGAGACGAATGATATTGATGAGGCTGATGTAAAGAAGAAGGTTCTTGTCATCGGAGGAGGTCCTGCCGGAATGGAGGCAGCCTATGTAGCGAAGAAGCGTGGACACGAGGTTGTGCTCTGCGAGAAGGAGAACGAGCTTGGCGGACTGTTAAGACTTGCAGCTGTGCCTATCAGCAAGCAGGAGCTATGCAAGGTCATCAAGTTCATGGCACGGCGTCTGAATAATGAAGGAATTGATGTGAGAACGGGCTGTGAGGTGACACCTCAGATGCTTGAGGATGAGTTTAAGGACTACGAGATTATATGCTCGACAGGTGCGAAGCCTAAGGAGATAGAGGTCTTTAAGCAGTTTAAGCAGACGATGACGGCGGACGATATCCTCTCGGGAAGAAAGTTCCCGGGCAGGAAGATAGTCATTCTCGGCGGTGGTTCGGTTGGCTGTGAGACTGCAGACTACCTTGCACCGCTGGTTAATGACCTTTTCCCTGCCAACAGGGATGTGACCGTTATCGAGATGACAGGCTCGCTTATGACAGGAGATGGCGGAGCAGCCAAGAGCCGTCTTACGCAGCGTCTTATGAGCAAGGGCGTGAAGCTTCTGCTCAATGCCCAGGTTAAGAAGGTGGATGAGAGCACCATCACCTATGAGCAGGACGGCGAGGAGCACACGATAAAAGATGCCGATACGCTGGTGTTCGCTGTCGGCTACACACCGACTAAGGTGGAGTACGAGAACGCGCACTATATAGGAGACTGTGATAAGGTAGGAAATCTTAAGGACGCAATAAGCGGTGCTTATCAGCTTGCTAGGTCGTTGTAAGCAGTCATCCGGATATGTTTTCAGATGTCTGGTGTATATTATTATAGTAAAATTAAGTAATTCTGTTTATTAAAAATATATTTTTAAAGGAGAATTATGTATGGACAACAGATTATTAGAACCGATTAAGGTAGGAAAGCTCACATTTAAGAACAGAATCATGTTTCCGCCGCTCACAACGGGCTATGAGGAGAGGGATGGTTCCATCGGTGATAGAAGCTTAAGCTTTTACGAGAGGCTTGCAAAGGGCGGAACGGCATACGTTGTGATAGGGGACGTGGCTCCTGTGAGAACAGCCTCACCTACGCCGAAGCTCTATGATGACAGCCAGATACCTGTGTATAAGAAGCTTGCCGACACACTCCACGGGTATGACTGCAAGGTGGCATTACAGTTATTCCACCCTGAGTATGATGTGCCGGGTGTGGGCAGAATGATTATGCAGGCAGGAATGGCAAGACAGGCGGCAGCTAAGGCACAGGCTGATGGAAATACTGATGAGGCAGCTAAGCAGACACAGCTTGCGGAGCAGCTTACCAAGGATGCCTATGCGAAGCTTCATCATGACATGCAGCATTTTGTGAGCGAGGCAAGTGTTGAACAGCTCGGGCAGATTAAGGACAGCATTGCGGCGTGTGCTAAGAGAGCGGCGCAGGCGGGCATAGACGCGATAGAGGTACACGGAGACCGCCTTGTCGGTTCGCTCTGCTCTAAGGTGTTAAATCACAGAACAGATGAGTATGGCGGAAGCTTTGAGAACAGAGTGCGCTATGCACTTGAGGTTGTTAAGGCTATCAAGGAGGCTGCACCTGAGCTTATGATTGAGTACAAGCTTCCTATTATAACCGTGAACCCTGATGGTACCCTGCGCGGAAAGGGCGGCTTAGAGGCAGACGAGGGTGTTGAGTTTGCAAAGCTTCTTGAGAAAGCGGGAGTTGACATGATACAGGTGGCGCAGGCGAACCACACAGGAAACATGGGCGATACCATACCGCCTATGGGCGATGTGCCATACAACTGGACTCTTCCTGTTGCAAGCCGTGTAAAGAAGGTTGTCTCGATACCTGTTGCCACGGTAGGACGTGTGGTATCGGTTGCTGCAGGTGAGAAGATACTTGAGGATGGAGATGCAGATATAATTGCATACGGACGTTCACTTTTGACTGACCCTGACATTGCAAATAAGGCGGCGACGGGTGAGTGTATCCGTGAATGCCTCAACTGTAACAAGGGCTGTGTAGATGCCATTCAGGGACGCAGATATATATCCTGTGTGCTCAATGCAGAGAACGGAAATGAGGCGGCAGTTTCAATTAAGCCTTCCGAGAGTGTGAAGAAGGTTGCTGTGGTAGGTGCCGGAATAGCAGGTCTTGAGGCTGCCAGAGTTGCGGCAAAGCGAGGACACAGCGTAACGGTATTTGAAAGGAGCGGCAGAATCGGCGGACAGATTAACATTGCCGCAGTGCCTCCGAGAAAGAGCGAGATTTTAAGGTCGGTTGAGTACTATAAGAATATTCTGCCTTCGCTTAATGTAGATATTAAGCTTAATACAGAGGTATCAACGGCAGAGCTTAATGGTTTTGACAAGGTTATAATTGCTGTCGGAGCCCATAACATGGATTTACCTATGCCGGTTGATTCGGACAGAGTTGTATCATCCTGGGATGTGCTTAACGGGCTTGAGGTTTCGGGAACCTGTGCAGTTCTTGGCGGTGGTCTTGTAGGTACTGAGACTGCAGAGTATCTTGCACAGAAGGGGCTTGACGTAAGCATTGTTGAGATGATGGATAAGATTGCGTCAGGTGAGTCATCGACAGTTATGCCTCTGATAACGAAGGATTTTATGGCTCATAATGTGAAGCAGTATGTAAATACAAAGGTAAATTCCATAAAGGACAATACGATAAATGCCATAAATACACAGGATGGTTCAGAGGTGATAATCAAGGCAGATACGATAGTAAATGCTCTCGGTTCAAAGAAGAACGTTTTCGATGTATCAGGTATTACGGTTCCGTATGTGCTTGCGGGTGATTGCAGCGGTGAGAGGACGGCAGATATATCGGCAGCTATACGAAGCGGATATAATGCGGGAAACGGGATTTAATATTTTCTTAGGAAAATAATTTGAAATTTTAACTAAACAAATAAAAAATAATAAAAATACAAGCGGAAGGGCTGTCCGCTTGTATTTTTTTAAGTACATGGTTCTGTGTGCTACCACTTTAATATGTTAGCAACTTGCCATAATGAAAAAAGTATGTTATCGTGTATTTGGTTTTGTACATTGACAAAACTATAACAAATGGAGACAAGGAGAAAAAGGACATGAAGAAACGGTTGTTTAGCGGTTTCCTCGCTCTTATGATGGTATTTACATTGGTAAATCCAATGTCATTTACTGCAAGAGCAGATGATAATACCGTTGAAGAGACGCAGGTACAGTCTGACGAGAGTACCGTTGAAGAGAC